>NZ_AFUG01000009.1:0-33526 GCF_000221545.1 Megasphaera sp. UPII 135-E | reverse complement strand
ACCTTCGGTTTTGATGCCGGAAACGGTCTTGAAATCAGCAAAAACGGTAAGAAGATTACGTATGCACTGAAAGATGACATCGAAGTCGGGAAAGAAGGCAACGATGGTAAGGACGGTAAAATCACTGTCAATGGTAAAGACGGCGAATCGGTTACTGTCAAGGGAAAAAATGGCGAAATTGGAATTCAAGGACCAAAAGGTGCTGATGGTAAGTCGAATAGCGTTACTTTGAGTGGTAAAGATGGCACTATTGGCGTTCAAGGACCAACAGGTGCTGATGGTAAGTCGAACAGCGTTACTTTGAATGGTAAAGATGGTTCCATCGGTATCAAAGGCAAAGATGGTGAGCATAAAGTAGACATTACCACTGGAAATGGAAAAGTGGGCCTTGACGGTACGGATGGAGAAACCCGTATTATCGTTAAAGATGGTAATAAGAACAATGAATTGGCAACCATGAATGATGGCTTGAAATTCCAAGGCGATGATGGCAATGCTATTGGCGTTAAATTGAATAAGCAAGTAAATATCGTTGGCGGCGCTAAAATTGTTAGAGATCATGAAACCATCACCAACTTGACCGACAATAATATTGGTGTAGAATCTATTGCTGATGAAGCAGACGGAACGAATGCGAAGATGAAGATCCGTTTGGCGAAGAATCTTTCTGACTTGGAAAGCATTACCTTTAACAGTAAAGATAAAACAAATCCAATGAAGATTGATGGCGACGCTAAGACTATCGAAAACATCAAGAAAATGACATTCGGTAAAGATGGTAGTACTGATAGTGTTATCGTAGATGGAGAAAAGAAGGTAATTACCGGACTTTCCAATACAAAATTGCCAACAGATTTGAAAGATTTGAAAGCGGATCAAGCAGCGAGCCAAGGTCAATTGAAGGAAGTCTTAGATAAAGCAACTGCTACCGATGATTTCTCTGTTAAGTATGATAAGAAAGATACTGGTGAAGTCGACAAAAACTCTATTACCTTAGGTGGCGATACAAATGGCACAGTTATCAAGAATGTAAAAGCTGGCGATGTGTCTGAAAACAGTAAAGAAGCTATCAATGGTAGTCAATTGTACAAGACAAACCAAGGTTTCGATATTTTGGTAGGTCAAGATACAGCTGATAACAGAGCCAACGTTGCGTTAGGCAAAGACAATAAGGAAACTGTTGAATTTGCAGCAGGCAATAGCCTTGAAGTTACATTGGACAAGAATGCTAAGAAAGTAACCTATTCCTTGAAAGATGACATCACAGTTGGCAAAGAAGGACAACCTGGACAAGCTGGCAAAGATGGCAAGGTTACTGTAAATGGTAAAGACGGTGAAAAGGTTACTATTGATGGTAAAGATGGTAAGATTGAAAGCAAGGCGAAAGATGGTACAACCGTTACAGTAAATGGTAAGGATGGTACTGTAGGTGCTACAGGTGCAGACGGTACAACTGTTACTATGAATGGTAAAGATGGTACAATTGGAGCTACAGGCGCAGACGGTACAACCGTTACAGTAAATGGTAAGGATGGTACTGTGGGTGCTAAAGGCACAGATGGTACAACTGTTACCATGAACGGTAAAGATGGTACAATCGGCGGTAAAGGCGCAGATGGTACAACTGTTACCATGAATGCTAAAGATGGCACAATCGGAGCCCAAGGACCAAAAGGTGCTAACGGTAAAGATGGCGCGTCTGTTACTATCAACGGTAAAGATGGAATTACAACGATTACCGGTGCTACCGATGATAAGGATCATAAAAATGTCATCGCTCTTGACGGTAAAGACGGCAAGATGGGCGTTACCGGCAAAGACGGTAACAGTGTTACATTAAATGGCCAAGATGGTTCCATCGACATGAAGGGTAAAGACGGTAAGAATGCTGTCAATATTACTACAAAAGATGGCACTGTTGGTGTTGATGGCCAAGATGGTACGACTAGAATTGTCGTTAAGGATGGCGATAAAACTAACGAATTAGCCACTATGAATGATGGTATGAAGTTCATGGGTGACTTTGGCACTGAAGATAAGTTGAAATTGAATGAACAACTTGCTGTCACTGGTGGTATCACTGATAAAGCTAAGTTGAGTCAAGATGACAACATTGGTGTTGAAGCAAATGGTGCTAAAGGGTTAATTCTTCGCTTAGCGAAAGAGCTTAAAGGCTTAGATGGCATTACCTTCGGTGCTGGCGATACAGCGATGAAGATTGATGGCACTCAAAAAACTATCAATAACATTACGAAGATGACTTTCAAAACACCAGATAATAAGGATAGCATCGTAGTTGATGGTACCGATAAAGTAATTACGGGACTTTCCAATACTACATTGCCAAAAGATATGACCACCATGAAGGCGGATCAAGCAGCGAGCCAAGGCCAATTAAAAGAAGTTTTGGATAATGCTGTGAAGTATGATAAAAAAACAGATGGTACTGTTGATACAAGTAGCATTACCTTAGAAGGCGGTAATGATGGTACAGTTATTAAGAATGTAAAAGCTGGTGATGTATCTAGTACCAGCAAAGAAGCTGTCAACGGTAGTCAACTCTACAAGACCAACCAAGGCTTTGACGTATATATCAAAGATAAGACGACAGATAATACCTTTAATGTAGGCTTAGGGGCAGATGAAAAAGATGCCTTCGGTTTTGATGCCGGAAACGGCCTTGCGATTACACGTACTGGTAAGAAGATTAGCTACGCCTTACAAGATGACGTTTCAATTGGTAAAGCTGGACAAGATGGTAAGGACGGCAAAGTGACTGTTAACGGTAAAGACGGTGAATCGGTTACTATCAACGGTAAGAACGGTGAAATCGGCGTTAAGGGACAAGCAGGTGATGATGGTAAGGCCAATACCGTTACTATTTCCGGTAAAGACGGCACTATTGAAACCAAAGGTAAGGATGGCAACAGTGTTACGTTGAATGGTCAAGACGGATCCATCGGTATCAAAGGTAAAGATGGTAAGAACAAGGTAGATATTACCACCGGAAATGGTAAAGTAGGTCTTGACGGTAATGATGGCGAAACTAGAATTATCGTTAAAGATGGTAACCAGAACAATGAATTGGCTACTATGAACGATGGCTTGAAATTTATGGGCGACAGCGGTACTGTAACCGGCGTGAAATTGAATAACCAAGTAAACATCGTTGGTGGCGTGGCTGCGGAAAAAGATGGTAATAAAGTCACGAATTTGACAGATAATAATATCGGCGTTGAATCCATGGTGGATAACGAAAACGGAAAGAACGCAAAACTCGTTGTACGCTTAGCGAAGAATCTTTCCGATTTGGAAAGCATTACCTTTAATAGTCAGGATAAAACGACACCCATGAAGATTGACGGCAATGCGAAGACTATCGAAAATATCAAGAAAATGACCTTCGGTAAAGATGGTAGTACCGATAGTGTTACCGTAGATGGCGAACAAAAGGTAATTACCGGACTTTCCAATACAAAATTGCCAACTGATTTGACTAAAATGAAAGCGGATCAGGCAGCGAGCCAAGGACAGTTGAAACAAGTGTTGGATAAAGCAAACGATACAGATAAATTTGCTGTTAAATATGATAAAAACACAGACGGCTCTGTAAATAAAAACTCCATTACCTTAGGTGGCGATACAAATGGTACCGTTATCAAGAATGTAAAAGCTGGCGATGTATCTAGTACTAGCAAAGAAGCTGTAAACGGTAGTCAACTCTACAAGACCAACCAAGGTTTTGATATTTTGGTAGGTCAAGATACCGCCGATAACAGAGCCAACGTTGCGTTAGGCAAAGCCAATAAGGAAACGGTTGAATTTGCCGCAGGTAATAGTCTTGATGTTACTTTGGATAAGGATAATAAGAAAGTTATCTATTCCTTGAAAGATGACATCGAAGTCGGCAAAGAAGGACAACCTGGACAGGCTGGTAAAGATGGCAAGGTGACTGTCAATGGTAAAGATGGTGAAAAAGTCACTATTGACGGTAAAGATGGTAAGATTGAAAGCAAGACGAAAGATGGCACAACTGTTACAGTAAATGGTAAGGATGGTACAGTGGGTGCCAAAGGTGCAGATGGTACAAGCGTTACTATGAATGGCAAAGATGGCACAATCGGTGGTAAAGGTGCAGACGGCACAACTGTTACCATGAACGCGAAAGACGGTACAATTGGTGCGAAAGGACCAAAAGGTGCTAATGGTAAAGATGGCGCGTCTGTTACTATCAACGGTAAAGATGGAGTTACAACGATTACCGGTGCTACCGATGATAAGGATCATAAAAATGTTATCGCTCTTGACGGTAAAGACGGCAAGATGGGCATTACCGGCAAAGACGGCAATAGCGTTACGTTGAACGGCCAAGACGGTTCTATCGATATGAAGGGTAAAGACGGTACAAATAAAGTACAAATTACCACAAAAGATGGCAAAGTCGGCGTTGACGGTAAAGATGGAGAAACACGTCTTGTTGTCAAAGAAGGTACGAAGACGCACGAATTGGCAACGATGAATGACGGTATGCAATTTGCCGGTGATATTGGTGCTGAAAATAAACTGAAGTTAAATCAAAAACTTACCGTTACCGGCGGAATTACAGATAATGCAAAACTGAGTCAAGATAATAACATCGGTGTTATTGCAGACGGCACGTCTACATTGACACTCCGTTTGGCTAAAGCAATCAAAGGTTTGGACAGCATTACCTTCGGCGCCGGCGATACAGCCATGAAGATTGATGGCACTCAAAAAACTATTGATAACATTACGAAGATGACTTTCAAAACAACAGATAATAAGGATAGCATCGTAGTAGATGGTACTGATAAAGTGATTACTGGACTTTCCAATACAAGCTTGCCAACTAATTTGAAAGATCTGAAAGCTGATCAAGCAGCAAGCCAAGGACAGTTGAAACAAGTGTTGGATAAAGCAAACGATACAGATAAATTTGCTGTTAAATATGATAAAAACACAGACGGTTCTGTAAATAAAAACTCCATTACCTTAGGTGGAGATACCAATGGTACCGTTATCAAGAATGTAAAAGCCGGTGATGTTTCTGAAAATAGTAAAGAAGCTGTCAATGGCAGTCAATTGTACAAGACTAACCAAGGCTTTGATGTATATATCAAAGAAAATACCGATACCAATAAATTTAACGTAGGTTTAGGGGCAGATGACAAAGATGCCTTCGGTTTTGATGCAGGAAACGGCCTTGCTATTACACGCGATGGTAAGAAGATTACCTACTCCTTACAAGATGACGTTTCAATTGGTAAAGCTGGAGACAATGGTAAGGATGGTAAAATCACTGTCAATGGTAAAGACGGCGAATCGGTTACTATCAAGGGTAAAAATGGCGAAATTGGAATTCAAGGACCAAAAGGTGCTGATGGTAAGTCGAATAGCGTTACTTTGAGTGGTAAAGATGGTACTATTGGCGTTCAAGGACCAACAGGTGCTGATGGTAAAGATGGCAATAGCGTTACTTTGAATGGTAAAGATGGTTCCATCGGTATCAAAGGTAAAGATGGTAAGAACAAGGTAGATATTACTACCGGAAATGGAAAAGTAGGTCTTGACGGCAATGATGGCGAAACTAGAATTATCGTGAAAGATGGTACCAAGAATAATGAATTGGCTACCATGAACGATGGCTTGAAATTTATGGGCGACAGCGGTACTGTGACCGGCGTGAAATTGAATAACCAAGTAAACATCGTTGGCGGCGTGGCTGCGGCAAAAGATGGTAATAAAGTCACGAATTTGACAGATAATAATATCGGCGTTGAATCCATGGTAGATAACGAAAACGGAAAGAACGCAAAACTCGTTGTACGCTTAGCGAAGAATCTTTCCGATTTGGAAAGCATTACCTTTAATAGTCAGGATAAAACGACACCCATGAAGATTGACGGCAATGCGAAGACTATCGAAAATATCAAGAAAATGACCTTCGGTAAAGATGGTAGTACCGATAGTGTTACCGTAGATGGAGAAAATAAGGTAATTACCGGACTTTCCAATACAAAATTGCCAACTGACTTGAAAGACTTGAAAGCCGATCAGGCAGCAAGCCAAGGACAATTGAAACAAGTGTTGGATAAAGCAAATGATACAGATAAATTTGCTGTTAAATATGATAAAAACACAGACGGCTCTGTAAATAAAAACTCCATTACCTTAGGTGGCGATACGAATGGTACCGTTATCAAGAATGTAAAAGCTGGAGATCTCTCCAAAGATAGTAAGGAAGCTGTCAACGGTAGTCAATTGTACAAGACAAATCAAGGTTTTGATATTTTGGTAGGTCAAGATACAGCCGATAACAGAGCCAACGTTGCCTTAGGTAAAGATAAGAAAGAAACTGTCGAATTTGCTGCAGGCAATAGCCTTGATGTTACTTTGGATAAGGATAATAAGAAAGTTATCTACTCCTTGAAAGATGACATTGAAGTCGGCAAAGAAGGACAACCTGGACAAGCTGGCAAAGATGGCAAGGTTACTGTAAATGGTAAAGCCGGTGAAAAGGTTACTATTGATGGTAAAGATGGTAAGATTGAAAGCAAGGCGAAAGATGGCACAACCGTTACAGTAAATGGTAAGGATGGTACAGTGGGCGCTAAAGGCACAGATGGTACAACTGTTACTATGAACGGTAAAGAGGGCACAATTGGTGCGAAAGGACCAAAAGGTGCTAATGGCAAAGATGGCGCGTCTGTTACGATCAACGGTAAAGATGGTATTACAACGATTACTGGTGCTACCGATGATCAGGATAAGAAAAATGTTATCGCTCTTGACGGTAAAGACGGCAAGATGGGCGTTACCGGCAAAGACGGCAATAGCGTTACGTTGAACGGCCAAGACGGTTCTATCGATATGAAGGGTAAAGACGGTACAAATAAAGTACAAATTACCACAAAAGATGGCAAAGTCGGCGTTGACGGTAAAGATGGAGACACACGTCTTGTTGTCAAAGAAGGCACGAAGACGCACGAATTAGCCACTATGAATGATGGCATGCAATTTGCCGGTGATATCGGTGCTGAAAATAAACTGAAGTTAAATCAAAAACTTACCGTTACCGGCGGAATTACAGATAATGTAAAACTGAGTCAAGATAATAACATTGGTGTCATCGCTGATGGTCAAAAGACATTAACACTTCGCTTAGCGAAAGAGCTTAAAGGTTTGGACAGTATTACCTTCGGCGCCGGCGATACAGCCATGAAGATTGATGGCACTCAAAAAACTATTGATAACATTACGAAGATGACTTTCAAAACACCAGATAACAAGGATAGCATCGTAGTAGATGGTACCAATAAAGTAATTACGGGACTTTCCAATACAAGCTTGCCAACTAATTTGAAAGATCTGAAAGCTGATCAAGCAGCGAGCCAGGGACAGTTGAAACAAGTGTTGGATAAAGCAAACGATACAGATAAATTTGCGGTTAAATATGATAAAAACACAGACGGCTCTGTAAATAAAAACTCCATTACCTTAGGTGGAGATACGAATGGTACCGTTATCAAGAATGTAAAAGCTGGTGATGTTTCTGAAAATAGTAAAGACGCTGTAAACGGTAGTCAACTCCACAAGACCAACCAAGGTTTTGATATTTTAGTTGGTGAAGATACAGAAGCTAATCGAGCTAATGTAGCACTTGGACAAGATAAGAAAGAAACGGTTAAATTTGATGCCGGTAAGAACTTGTCAGCTTCACTTGATAAGGCATCCAAGAAAGTATCCTATCGGTTAAATGATGAAATTGAATTGGGTGAAGCAAAGACTGCCGATAAGCCCGGTGTAAACGGTAAGATCACTATCCATGGAACGACCGGTGAAAAGATGACTATGGATGGAAAAAATGGTGAAGTTATCATTGAAACAACCGATGAAAATGGTAAGAAGAATGAAGTATTCCTCAAGAGCCATGATGGCACTATGGGAGTTATTGGCAAAGAAAACAATGGAGTCACTTTACATGGTGAAGGATTTGTTCGCATTAAAGGCGCAGGCAGTGATAAGGCTATCGATTTGACAACAGAAAAAGGACAAGTTGGGGTTGATGGTCAAGGTAGTTCCACACGTCTTTTGATGAAAGAAGGCAATATTCCTCATGCATTGGCTACGATGGACGATGGCTTGAAATTCATGGGTGATAGTGGCACTACTGTAGGTGTAAAATTAAACAACCAAATCAATATTGTTGGCGGTGTGAAAGCTGAAAAAGAAGACGATGTAGTTAAGAACTTAACTGACAACAACATTGGCGTTGAATCCATCGTAGACGATCAAAACGGTAAGAATGCGAAGATGAAGATTCGTTTAGCTAAGAAACTTTCTGACATGGAAAGTATTACCTTTAATAGTCAGGATAAGACCAATCCGATGACGATTGACGGTGTTGGACGTACGATTAAAGATTTGACGACTATGACATTCTTGAAGGATGGAAAAAATAATTTCATTACGGGACTTTCCAATGTAACATGGCCGGCTAAGGAACAAAGAGGTACTGATTTCGATGTATCTAAGGCAGCTACACAAGGACAAATTCAAGATGTAGAAAATGCAGTGGATGAAAAATTCAAGAAGAGCAATGCCGGTTTTGATGTGTATATCAAAGAAAAAACCAATGAAAATACCTTTAACATTGCCCTTGGAAAAGATGAAAAAGAAGCCTTTGGATTCTTAGCAGGTAACGGACTTGAAATTACACGAAACGGCAAAGAAATTACCTATGCTATGAAAGATGACATCACCTTAGGTCATACAAATAGTGCCGGTCAAGATGATGGTAAGGACGGTAAGTTCACTGTTACCGGTAAAGCCGGTAATTCTGTAACTGTCGATGGCAAAGATGGTATCGTTGAAACTAAAGGTAAAGATGGCACCACGGTTACTATGAATGGTAAAGATGGTAAGCTGACATTAGCGAGTGCTACTGATGATAAGGGTAAGAAAAATCAGATAGCCTTGAATGGTAAAGATGGTAGTGTTCGCGGCGATGGTAAGAGCGGCAATGCGTTTGAAATGAATGCAGATGCCGGTACGGTCGGTGCAAAAGGTGCTGATGGCAGTGCGGTTGTATTAAACGGTAAAGACGGCACTATCGATATGAACGGTAAAGACGGTAAAAATAAAGTCACCATAGGCACGCAAGAAGGTAAAGTTGGCATAGATGGTACTGATGGAACAACTCGCGTTGTTGTAAAAGAAGGCGATAAAGTCAATGAATTAGCTACCATGAATGACGGCTTGAAATTCAAGGGTGACAGTGGTGATGTAGTCAACCGTAAATTGAATGAAACCCTTTCCATTGAAGGTGGTGCAGATACAACAAAATTATCTGATAAGAATATCGGCGTAGTAACCGATGCAGCAAATGGCAAGATGCTAGTTAAATTGGCAAAAGACTTGAAAGACTTGACAAGTGTAGAAACGAAGGACGATCAAGGCAATACGACCAATATGACCGGTGCCGGTGTTACTACAAAAGATGATAAGGGTAATATTACTGCGACAACAGCTACCGGCATGACTAATACGGATGCTGCCGGACATGTGACAAATACTACGGCGTCTGGTGTAGTTGCGAAAGACAAAGATAAGAATGAAACAAGCCTAACTGCAACAGGTACAGTTGTAAAAGATAAGGATGAACATGAAACATCTACTACCGCAACCGGTGTTGTAACAAAGGATAAGGATGGCAATCAGACTACAGTGAGTGCTACCGGCGTGACAACAGAAGATAAAGATAAGAATACAAATGTATCGACAGCCAAAGATATAACAGTAGCCGATAAAGATGGTAATAAGACGGTTATTAACAAGGATGGCATGACGATTACTCACGCAGGACAAGACGTGATTTCCTTAACGAAAGATGGCCTTAACAATGGTGGTAAGACGATTACCGGCGTAGCCACCGGTGTCAACGATACAGATGCAGTAAATGTTAGACAGTTGAAAGATGAAATAGAGAAGAATCGTACGAGGTTAGAAGGTAGTGATAATATAGCTGTATCCGGTTCCGGTAAGGCAGACGATCCGTTCAAAGTATCCTTGAAAGATGACATCACCTTGGGTAAAAAGAATAGTGCCGGTCAAGATGATGGTAAGGACGGGAAGTTCACTGTTACCGGTAAAGCCGGTAATTCTGTAACTGTCGATGGCAAAGATGGTATCGTTGAAACTAAAGGTAAAGATGGTACCACGGTTACTATGAATGGCAAAGATGGTCAGTTGACATTAGCGAGTGCTACTGATGATAAGGGTAAGAAAAATCAGATAGCCTTGAATGGTAAAGATGGTAGTGTTCGTGGCGATGGTAAGAGCGGCAATGCGTTTGAAATGAATGCAGACGCCGGTACTGTCGGTGCAAAAGGTGCTGATGGCAGTGCGGTTGTATTAAATGGTAAAGACGGCACTATCGATATGAACGGTAAAGACGGTAAAAATAAAGTCACCATAGGCACGCAAGAAGGTAAAGTCGGCATAGATGGTACTGATGGAACAACACGTGTTGTTGTCAAAGAAGGCGATAAAGTCAATGAATTAGCTACCATGAATGACGGCTTGAAATTCAAGGGTGATAGTGGCGATGTAGTCAACCGTAAATTGAATGAAACCCTTTCCATTGAAGGTGGTGCAGATACAACAAAATTATCTGATAAGAATATCGGCGTAGTAACCGATGCAGCAAATGGCAAGATGTCAGTTAAATTGGCAAAAGACTTGAAAGACTTGACAAGTGTAGAAACGAAGGACGATCAAGGTAATACGACCAATATGACCGGTGCTGGCACAACTACAACCGATAATAAGGGGAATACAACTACTACAAACGCTACCGGCGTAACAACTACCGATGGAAAAGGGAATACCACTACTACCACCGTGGATGGGGTAACAACCACTGACGGAAAAGGTAACACGACTGTTATTAATAAGGGCGGTATTACTATTCAGGCAAAAGATAAAAATACTGTTTCTTTAACTGACAAAGGATTGGATAATGGCGGTAATAAGCTAACATCTATTGCAGATGGTGATATTAGTAAAGATTCAAAAGAAGCTGTAAACGGCGGTCAACTTTACAAGACAAACCAAGGTTTTGATGTATTGGTAGGCGAAGATACACCGAAAAACAGAGCTAATGTTGCCTTAGGTAAGGATAAGAAAGAAACCGTAGAATTTGCCGCCGGCAATGGTTTGATTGCTACTATTGACAAAGATACCAAGAAGATTACCTATGCGATGAAAGATAATATCGAAATCGGTAAAAAAGGTGAAAAAGATGGTAAATTAGTTGTTAATGGCAAAGATGGAGAATCCATTACCATGAATGGTAAGGATGGTATCGTTGAAACTAAAGGTAAAGACGGTACAACGGTTACTATGAATGGTAAAGACGGCACTGTTGGTGCTAAAGGCACTGATGGTACAACGGTTACTATGAATGGTAAAGATGGTACCATCGGCGGTAAAGGTGCAGATGGTACAACGGTTACCATGAACGCGAAAGATGGCACAATCGGAGCTCAAGGGCCAAAAGGTGCTGATGGCAAAGACGGTGCATCTGTTATCATCAACGGTAAAGACGGTACTACGACTATTAACGGTGCTACTGATAAAGATGGTAAGAAAAACACTATTTCCCTTGACGGTAAAAACGGCAAGATGGGTGTTACCGGTAAAGACGGTAATAGTGTTACGTTGAACGGTCAAGACGGTTCTATCGGCATGAAAGGTAAAGACGGTAAAAATACAGTTCAAATTACTACGAGAGATGGCAAAGTCGGTGTTGACGGCAAAGATGGAGAAACACGTATTGTTGTCAAAGATGGCGATAAAGTCAATGAATTGGCAACGATGAATGACGGTATGAAGTTTGCCGGTGACAGCGGTGATGTAGTCAATCGTAAATTGAACGAAACCCTTTCCATTGAAGGCGGAGTGAAAGATGCTACCAAGCTTTCTGATGGTAATATCGGAGTTGTCACAGACAAGGCAAACGGTAAGATGACGGTGAAACTGGCTAAAGAGTTGAAGAACCTCGAACGGGTAGAAACGAAGACACTTAAAGCGGATACCATCGAAACTAAATCCATGAAGATGGGTGATGTGACCTTGAATGAAACGGGTCTTACTATCAAGAATGGACCGGCTGTGACCAAAGCAGGTATCGATGCCGGCGGTAAAGCTATTCATCATGTCGCACCGGGCGTTATTGCCGCAAATAGCCAAGACGCTGTTAATGGGGCACAACTCTTTGGTACAGAAATGCGGGTTACACTCTTAGGAGCTCATATAAATCGTGTAGGGGCTGGCGCGAGTGCCTTAGCAGGACTTCATCCGCTTGATTTTGACCCCGATGATAAATGGGATTTTTCTGCGGCTTATGGTAGTTATAGTGGCAATGGTGCGTTTGCACTAGGAGCATATTATAGACCAAGTGAAAGCTCTATGGTTAGCGTTGGCGGTACATTAGGCAATGATAATAATATGTTTAACATTGGTGTAAGCCTTAAAATGGGACGAGGTAATAATAACATTACCAATTCGCGCATTGCTATGGCTAAAGAAATCTTGGATTTACGCAAAGAAAATAAAGCGTTGAAAACACGATTAGACGGTATGGAAGAAAAGATGAATCAAGTGCTTACGAAAGTAGGTGCACCGAAAGAATCGTTGTATACACCTGCTATGTATCCAGATGTACCGGAAAATCATTGGGTATATCATTACATTAAAACGTTGCAGGCGAAGGAGCTTCTCGGAGCATTCCAAGATATGGCGAATAAAAAACAATTTACACGTCATGAAATAGCTCAATTACTTTATACGGCCTTGAAGAAGGGGGCAGCTGTCGATGATACGATGGATAGAGCGTTGAGCGAGTTTGAAAATGAAATAAGAGAGGTGAGAGATGTACGCATTCGCGTAGACCGCTTAAGAAGTGATGTACAAGGCGATATGATTAATCGGGTTCGCGTTAATGACGTACCAGATACGAAACAATCTCAGGTTAATTCCTAATCATACTGATGAAACAGCGAGGCAAGTTACAGCCTCGCTGTTTTTTTGTGTGTTCGGTGCAGATATTTGCAGGTATATAGCGTTGATGTACATCCTTTATGGTAGGAATGAAAAGGCAGAAAAAATAATCGAGGAAGTAAAACATGGTAGAATAGTTGATTGAGATTTACCATATGATATTACCCTTATTAGGGTGATTTTTATAAACAATTCGATAGTTGCTTTTGCCGGTTGTTATTTTCGGCGATGGAGAAATAATAAGTGTAGAGGTAGGTATTAGCGGCATTTTGTGAAAATAAAATATAAATTGATATGATTTAGTTGTATATAATTATTTAACTATGTTTAATTACAGAAAGAGGACATAGAACACAATATTTTATTTGAATAGAAGTATATTGACTTTATACCCTCCTTATGGTAATATTAAAAACATCTCGCAATAAATATAATTAATTCAATGGAGGAAACGAGAATGAAAATGAGAAAGAAGGCGATTTTAGTAAGTGCATTATTGGCGTCATTGGTAAGCAGCGGTGTTATGGCAGATCAGGCATCTGATATACAAGAGGCTAAGGATAATGCAGCGAAAGCACTTGGGCAAGTAACTGCCCTAGATGGAAAAGTGCAACATATGGAAAACGATTTAACTAAATATAAAGATAAGACGGATAAGTTAGAAAAAGATCTTCAAGATTATGATACCGTTAAAACAAATGCAGCGAATGCAGTTCAAAATAAAACGGATATTATTGATTTAAAGCAGAAGGTGTCAACGGCTGAACAGAAAGTAGCGGATGCCGAGAAAAATTTGAATACACAGGCAGAAGCTTTTCGTCAAGTGGGGCAAGGAGTAGATAAGAATGCTAAGGAAGCAAAGCAGAAAGCAGAGGAAGCACTTAATAAAGCAAATGATGTAGATGGAAAAGTAACTGCCCTAGATGGAAAAGTGAAAAATATAGAAAAAGATTTAACTACATATAAAGATAAGACGGATAAGTTAGAAAAAGATCTTCAAGATTATGATACCGTTAAAACAAATGCAGAGAATGCAGTTCAAAATAAAGCGGATATTATTGATTTAAAGCAGAAGGTTAACAAGGTCGGTGATTTAGAGACAAAAGTAACACAGATTGATAATACCGTGAAAAGGCACAATGAAGAGATTACCCAAATAAAAGACGGGAATAAAGATTTTCAAGAAGGCATTGCAGAACAGTTACGGCAGGCAAAAAAGGAAACGGATACACGAGTAGATGGAATAGATGAAAAAGTGAAGACTGTTTCCGACAAGGCAGATGCGTTGGATCATAAGATTGATAACACAAAAACGGATTTGGCAGCGACGATTAGGACTGTAGATGAAAAGGTGACGAAATTGGGTAATCCGGAAGCGCGGATCAAGGAAGTGGAAAAAACTTTTGGCGATAAATTGGCAAGCATGGAAGGGCATACGAATAAAGGGTTGGCAAAGGTGACTGCTTTGTCCGGTCTTCATCCCTTGGGATATGATGCAGCGAGCAAGTGGAATATTTCTGTGGCTACGGGGCATTATAAAAGTGAAAATGCCATCGCTATGGGAGCTTTCTTCCAACCGAATCGGCATGTGCTCTTGAGTTTTGCAGGAACGGTATCCGGTGGTGATGATGCGTATACAGTTGGGGCATCTATCCGTGTGGGTCGTTCCGGGCATAAGGAAATGTCGGGTGCAGCGGAAGGAATGATTTCTGCGACTGAGTTCTATGACATTGTTGGTAAATTGCAAGATGAAATAGCTCGTCAGAGACAAGAAATAGAAGCATTGAAAAATAGATAATTTCTATCTTTATCTATAATAAAAAAGCACGCTTTTAAAAAGCGTGCTTTTTATTTAGTTTTATGTTTCTGCGTCTTTAATGGGTTCCATGACGTTTGTTTTTGTCGTTTTGTAGGGGCTTTTGGCAAATCGCTTTTAGTTAGCACATTTTGTACTCGTACTCAGGGGGTAAGGATAAATCGTTCAATGGCTTCTGCAACGGCACCTTCGTTATTAGTAGCGTGGGTTATTACATCGCAATATGTACGTATAGCCGGGTTTAAATTGTGGACACCAACGGCAAGCCCGGCGGCTTGCAGCATTTCAATATCATTGATGTTATCGCCTATGGCCATGGTATGTTCTGGTGCAATATGTAATAATTCGGCTAGTTTTACCAGTCCATTACCCTTGTTTACACCGGCGGGCATGAATTCTAAATAGCGATTGCTAGAATAGGTGGTAGTTACATTGTGTAGTAATGAAGCCATTTCGTTTACAATGGAGCGGAGTACAGCCGTATCCGTATGGGTAATGATTAGTTTGGCAATTTCCTCTTTTCCACGCAGAAATTGTAAGTCTACTTCATCGGTTAAGGTATAGGTCATCCGATTATGTAAAAATGCTTTTTCAGCGGGGGTAATGTTTCGGATATATACATTATTTTTCGTGTAAATATGTTGACATAATGAATATTTAGTACAGAAACGGTATATTTCATTAGCAAGATCGAAGGCTAAGGGAAGCCAATAAGAAGAGGAAAAATCTTTGTTTTCTGTAATACAACTGCCATTAAAGGAAATGACATATTGATTTTTCTGCCCGTATAAGTGAAGCGTTTTTAGTATAGGATCAATGGAGTGAAAACCACGTCCTGTGCAAGGCACAAAATAGATGCCCTTGTGGAGTGCTTTTTTGATAGCGGTGATATTACGTTGACAAATGGATGCATCGCTACTTAATAGTGTTTCATCCATATCACAAGCAATTAGTTTATAAGGTTTCATAGTATATTCCTTTCTTGTATTTTCTTGTGTTTTCACGTACTATAAGTACGTAGTAGGAAATTTAGGAGGATACGTAATGAATACGATACATGAATTTTTGAAGTTGCAGAATGGTAGTGATATTCGTGGGATTGCATTAGAAGGTGTAGAGGGAGAAGACGTTAATTTAACGTCTGATGTAGTACAACGGATAAGTGCAGCCTTTGCTGAATGGATTGGCATGCGTTTACATAAAGCGGTAACAGATATTCATCTGGCTATTGGGCATGATTCGCGGCTTTCCGCACAGGACTTGATGCAAGCAGCCGTAGTTGGGTTGCAAAAACAGGGGGTTTCTGTGTTTACATGCGGTATGGCATCAACGCCGGCTATGTTTATGAGTACGGTTTTTCCGGATATTGCGATGGATGGTGCGATTATGATTACGGCGAGTCATTTACCGTATAATCGCAATGGATTAAAGTTTTTTACCAGAGAAGGGGGATTAGAAAAGGAAGATATTAAAAACATATTGCGTAGGGCCGCATCTCTTTCATTTGCATCAGAACGTTCGGACAAGGTACAATCATTGCCTTTGATGGAACGATATGCTCAATTTTTGCGAGATAACATTACGTCAGCTTTGGGTGGAAAGCGTCAGCCTTTGCAAGGCATGCACATGGTGGTGGATGCCGGTAATGGGGCAGGCGGTTTTTTTGCGACCGCCGTGTTAGCACCGTTAGGGGCTAATATAGAAGGAAGTCAATATTTAGAACCGGATGGATATTTTCCGCATCATGTTCCCAATCCGGAGGATGAAACGGCTATGCAGGCTATTCAACAAGCGGTCATACGTTCCGGTTGTGATATAGGCTTTATTTTCGATACGGATGTTGATCGCATGAGTGCTGTGCTTGCGGATGGTAAGTTAATCAATAGAAATGGGTTGATTGCCATGATGGCTGCTATTTTATCCGCTGAATATCCAGGCAGTACCATTGTAACCGATTCCGTAACATCAGATGAATTGACTGTTTTTTTGGAAAAAGAGCTAGGTTTAGTTCATCATCGGTATATGCGCGGCTATAAAAATGTAATTAATGAGTGCAAGCGTCTAAATAAAGAAGGTATTATATCCCCTTTAGCTATTGAAACGTCGGGACATGGAGCGTTAAAGGAAAACTATTATTTAGATGATGGTGCGTATTTGGCTGTTAAATTGGTTATTGCGGCCGCACGGGTAAAACAAGAAGGAAGAACGTTATATCATTATATTAGTCGCTTACAACAGCCGGTAGAAAGCAGGGAATATAGATTGCCTATTACAGAAACGGATGATCCCGTAGGGTATGGTAATTTGGTATTAGCTGTTCTTGCTCAACGGGCAAGGGAACAACATATTTCTATCGCTACGCCTTCTTATGAAGGCGTGCGATTGATTTTTCCTGAGGGCTGGGCTTTATTGCGGATGTCGTTACATGATGCAGAAATGCCTTTGAATTTGGAAAGTAAAAAAGTGGGCGGTTGCCAAGCGATGGCTCAACAAATATATTCTTTATTATATGGCTTTGCCTATTTGAAGCGGCAGATATTATGTCACGCATAGGCGTATATGTGGTTGCGTACGTAAATTGGCACGTCATTTCGTAACTACGAAAATATGTTGAAAAAAGGCGGTTCTTATCTTTTGGTAAAAGAGAAGAACCGCTTTTTATAGATTAGAGATTGGAAATAACACGTGATTTATTACGTACAAAGTCTAACCATAATTGTGCTGCATGAGAAAGATAATGACCACGTTTCCAGATAACATAGACAACATGCATGATTTCCGGATCTGTTAAGGGTCTGACGACCACTGATTCTGTTGTACGTGGATTGGTTTCACGTGTGGGACAAAGGCGACTAGGAAGTAGTGCTACCCCTAAATTGGCTACAACTGTTTGAATCATGAGGTCACGTTGACTTGTTTCAAAGACGATTTTGGGTTGAAAGCCGATTTTTTTGCATTGTTGAATAATTTCATCATGTAAATTGAAGTCATCGCGGTATAATACTAATGATTCAGAGGCTAATTGTTTTAAGGAAATATGTTTCTCTTTACTTAAAGAATTATCTCTATGAATGATAACATTCATGGGATCTTGTGTTAAAAAGAAAGATTCAAATTCTTTTTCCTTTGGTTGGGTACAAACAATGCCCAGATCGATAAGACCTTCTTGGACGCTGACCTCTACTTTTTTTGAACCGTGTTCATATAAGTCTAATTCGATTTGAGGATATTCTTGTTTAAAGGCACCTAGTAAATTGGCAAAAATTGGCGCACCTGTGATGGGTGGTAGGCCAATTAATACCGTACCTTGCTCCAATTTAAACTCATTCTCAAAATCAGTCTTTAGATGTTCGAACATAAATACAACCCGTTTTGCATGTGAAAGAAAAATAGTTCCCGCATCTGTTAATTCTACGGCCTTTGCATTCCGCATAAAAAGCACTACCCCCAGTTCTTCTTCTAATGCTTTAATAGTACGACTAATAGCGGATTGTGAAATATGCAACGTGCGTGCAGCCTTACTGAATGACTTTTTATCAGCTACTTCCACAAAGTATTTTAGATGATGAAAATCCATAGGACACCTCCTGTATAAATAGATACTCATACGGTATATGTTTACTAAATAGCACAAATCAATTCTCAAAATAGCAAGCCGAATCTATTGAATTTCATCTTCTCAAAGAATATAATGAAACTGTAAGAAGAAAGTTAAAAAGTAGATTGACTATATTGGGTCAGAGTAAAGGTTTGTAATATGGTAATCTTATAGTATATAGTATTACACATTTGCTGTAATAGCAATACCTTTTTTGAATATTAGAAGCAATTATTGCTCATTCTTTACTTTTTTGCATATGGGGTAGAATGCAAATTGTTTTTTGAGTCGCGGGCATTTGTTCGGGATTCATTCAGTGTGACTGAATATAGTTTATGTGCTTAATGGTTTCATTGCAAGAGGTTATCTCTTCATTCTTGTAAGAGGTTATCTCTTCATTATCATATTATTATTTTTTGAAGGAGCGTGTTTTATCTATGAGTAAATTTAAAACCATGGATGGTAATGAAGCAGCTGCATGGGTCTCCTATGCATTTACTGAAGTTGCAGCTATCTATCCGATCACGCCGTCATCACCTATGGCTGAACATGTGGATGATTGGTCTGCAGTAGGTATGAAAAACATTTTTGGGCACACCGCAAAGGTTGTAGAAATGCAATCTGAAGCAGGTGCCGCAGGAACATTTCACGGATCATTACAAGCAGGGGCATTGACGTCTACGTATACGGCATCACAAGGCTTTTTGCTCATGATTCCAACGATGTATAAAGTAGCAGGCGAGCTTCTTCCCGGGGTATTTCATGTAGCAGCTCGTGCTTTAGCTAATCACGCATTAAGCATTTTTGGCGATCACCAAGACGTTATGTCTGCTCGTGCTACCGGCTGCTGTCTTTTGGCCGAATCCAACGTACAAGAAGTAATGGATATCGGCGGTATTGCTCACTTGGCAGCAATTAAAGGTTCGTTGCCTTTTATTAATTTCTTTGATGGTTTCCGTACATCTCATGAAATTCAAAAAGTAGAAGTAATGGACTTTGAAAATTTGAAAAAATTAGTTGACTGGGATGCTATCAGAAAATTCCGTGAACGTGGATTAAATCCGGATAATCCGGAAATTCGTGGTACTGCAGAAAACCCGGATATTTATTTCCAACACACGGAAGCAAGCAATAAATATTATGATGCTATGCCGGATATCGTAGCAGATTACATGGATAAAATTTCTGAAATTACGGGACGTACTTATAAACCGTTTAATTATGTAGGTGCACCTGATGCAGAATATGTAATCGTATCTATGGGCTCCTTGTCAGACGTAGCAAAGAAGACGGTTGAATATTTAGTAAGTAAAGGAGAAAAAGTAGGGGCAATCAATGTTCATTTGTATCGTCCATTCTCCAGCAAATATTTGCTCAATGTTTTGCCTAAAACAGTAAAGAAAATTGCTGTTGTCGATCGGACAAAAGAACCCGGTTCTTTAGGCGAACCTTTATATCTTGATATTGTCGGTTTTGTAACAGAAGAAAAATTAGACATTCAAGTTATTGGTGGTCGTGCAGGTATGGGTTCTAAAGACGTATTACCGGAAGATATGCTCAGCGTATTTGAAGAACTCAAGAAAGAACATCCATTGAACGGCTTTACGTTAGGTATCGTTGATGATGTAACGAATCTCAGCTTACCGCGTGCACCTCGTATGGCATTGGATACGACCGGTCTTACATCCTGTAAGTTCTGGGGCTTCGGTTCCGATGGTACGGTTGGTGCTAATAAATCGGCTATTAAGATTATTGGTGACCACACTGATTTGTATGCACAAGCATATTTTGCATATGACTCTAAGAAATCCGGCGGCGTAACGATGTCTCACTTGCGTTTTGGTACGAAACCAATTGAAATGCCTTATTTGATTGCGAACGCTGATTATATTGCCTGTCATAGACAATCCTATGTAAATCGTTTTGATTTATTAAGAGGAATTAAAGACGGCGGCACATTTATGTTGAACTGTACGTGGACAGAAGAAGAATTAGAACGTGAATTGCCGGCAAAAATCAAACGTGATATTGCACGTAATCATGTAAAATTCTATACATTAAATGGTGATGCTATTGGTCAAAAATTAGGCTTAGGCACACGTATTAACATGGTCATGCAGGCAGCATTCTTTGCTTTGGCAAAAGTTATTCCTTTGGAAGACGCTGTTAAATACTTGAAAGATTCTATCGTAAAGAGTTACGGTAAAAAAGGACAAAAAATTGTTGATATGAACTGGGCAGCTGTTGATGCCGGTATTGGTGAATTTAAGGAAGTTCATTATCCTGCAGCATGGGCAGATGCAGTAGATGAAGTGATTGAATCTCGTCCTACGACAGATTACTTCAAAAATGTTGCAGCTCCAATGCTTGGTCAAGTGGGAGACGATTTGCCTGTATCTGCGTTCTTAGGACGTGAAGATGGTACGATGCCTTCAGGTACATCCAAATATGAAAAAGCAGCTCCTGCATTGCATGTTCCTTCTTGGGATGCTGAAAAGTGTATTGGTTGTATGCAATGTTCATTCGTATGTCCGCATGCTACCATTCGTCCGTCTTTGACGACTAAAGAAGAAACGGCAGCAGCACCTGCTGGTTATAAGGTAGCTCCAAAAGCTCGCTCGGGTAAACAATATGATGTTGCCATTGTTGTCGATCAGGCTGACTGCTTGGAATGTGGATCTTGCGTAGATGTATGTCCGGTAAATGCATTGACGATGGTACCGAATACAGATTCGGAACGAGCTAAGATGGATCTTTGGTATTATGCAACGGAAACGGTTACACCAAAAGAAAATCCGCAGAAGAAGACTACTGTTATCGGCTCTCAATTTGAAACGCCGTTACTTGAATTCTCCGGTGCTTGTGCAGGTTGTGGTGAAACTCCGTACGCTAAATTGTTAACACAATTGTTTGGTGATCGCATGATGATTGCTAATGCAACAGGTTGTTCCTCTATTTGGGGTGCATCAGCTCCTGTATCACCGTATACAATGAACGAACATGGACATGGTCCTTCTTGGGCAAATAGCTTGTTTGAAGATGCTGCTGAATATGGTTTCGGTATGTTCATGGGTGTTTATAAAGTTCGTCATGACTTAGTGGATCGTGTAGATGAAGCAAAGGCAGTGGCTTCTCCTGAATTACAAGAAGCATTGAGCGATTGGGCTGCTAATGTGGATGAAGGTGAAGGCACACGTGAACGTGCTGATAAATTAACGGCATTGTTAGAAAAAGAAGCTGCTGGTAAGCCTGTTTTAGAAGAATTCCTCGGCAAGAAGAAATTCTTTGTAAAACGTTCGCAATGGATTATCGGTGGTGACGGTTGGTCTTACGATATTGGTTACGGCGGTGTTGACCATGTATTAGCTTCTGATTATGATGTAAACATTCTTGTTCTTGATACAGAAGTATATTCTAATACAGGTGGACAATCCTCTAAAGCTACACCAACGGCAGCGATTGCACAGTTTGCTGCATCCGGTAAACGTACGAAGAAAAAAGATTTGGGTATGATGGCTATTTCTTATGGTTATGTGTATGTAGCACAAGTTGCTATGGGTGCAGATAGGAATCAGCTTATGAAAGCCTTTACAGAAGCAGAAGCTTATCATGGTCCATCCTTATTGATTTGCTATGCTCCATGTATCAACCATGGTATTCGCAAAGGTATGGGTCAGAGTCAGTTGGAAGAAAAATTGGCTGTTGAATGCGGCTATTGGGATCTCTATCGGTATAATCCTGACCTTAAAGCACAAGGTAAGAATCCGTTCCATCTTGATTCTAAGACACCTGATTATAGTAAATTCCAAGACTTCCTACAAGGGGAAGTACGGTATGCTTCATTACAAAAATCCTTCCCAGAAGAAGCGGCAGGCTTGTATGCTAAGACAGAAGCAGATGCAAAAGCTAGACGCGATACATATGTTCGTTTCCAACAGGGATTTGAAGCATAATTATATAGCTTATCAAAAACGACTACACGATAATCGTGTAGTCGTTTTTTTTGTTGTGGACATGGTGAGCGTGTATTGTTATGATAGAAAAATAGGGAGGAGGAATAGGGATGAAAAAAAGAATATCATTCATGCTCATGGGAATAGTCACGTGTGTAAGTATGCTCTTGGCCGGGTGTGGTCAGGGAGATTCATATGCCGGTACGTGGGTGGGATATTATGCTGCTAAACCTCATGTTATTTACATTACAAAAATTCAAAAACAGGAAAAGGGATATCTTATTTCCGTTGAAGATGCATATTGGCAAAAAAATGCGGCTGGACAGTTTGTGTGGAAAAATGATATATTACCTACGGTTACGGGGAGTATAGTACAAGGTCGCTTGGTTGTTGATCATAAACTTAATTTAGTCAGCTATACGTACAGAGATGAAAATGATGTCTTGATATATAGCAATCGCACGAGTAATGCGGTTATTTTATTTCATAAAATAAAGAAAAATGAAATAGAAGAATTTAAAGCGAAAATGAAGACATCTGTATCAGCACCGTGAAGGGAGATCGGCTTAGAGAAAAGAAATATCTCTCTCGTGGTTATATGAAGTGAGATTGTATTTTGGCTAAATGGATGGGTAGGGAATAATATGGATATCGAACGGTGGCCCGTTAGAGGGTGAAAATAAATGCAGAGAATGGTATAATTTATTTGACAATGGATACATTAATTATTCGCTTTTACTATAAAGCGTGTAAATGAGAGCCGATAGTTATTTAGAGAAAAAGGTGATATATATGGAGCAAAAGATAGCAATACAAGATACGTATGGTGAGCGTTTTCAGCATTGTTGGGGCTGTGGGGCAAAAAATGAAGCGGGACTTCATCTCAAATCTTATCCAACGGAAGATGGATCTCGGTGCATTTGTCGCCTGACCCCGGGGGAATGTTATACTGGTGGTGTGCCGGAAAATTTATTTGGAGGTATGATGGCTGTTTTGTTTGATTGTCATGGTACGGCATCAGCGGCGTATTTTGCACATCATCATAAAGGACTTACGTTGACAGGGGATACTATTATTGGGCGCTTTATTACGGCTCGTTTAGAAGTTGACTTTAAAAAACCGCTGCCAATGAAAAAGGAAATTACTATTACTTCGCAAGCAGAAGAAATAGGAGCACGAAAGGTAATTGTGTTGATGCAGATGGAAGTGGAGGGAGAATTACGGGCAAAGGCACGTATGGTTGCTGTTGGGGTTAAGGATACTATGTAATAGTTACGCGTGGGGAGCATAAAGGAGTAAGGAAAATATGGATTGTATTACAGTGTCGCGAGAAGATGTGTTGCCAACGGTGCATCGATTAATGCAAGCGGGTGTACGGGCACAGGTAGAAAAAGATGGGCAAAGCATCATACTTTATCGCTTAGGACGGCGGTCAGATAAACTAGTTGTACAGTATGAAGATACTAATTTTCGTATGGGTGGACATTTTGTTAAACGGGAAGAATTAACGGCTGAGGATCAACTGAATATGGATAGGGTATTAGCCTTATTGCAGCAACCACTCTTGCCATCATCGGGAATTACGTCTATTTTTATTAGTGTATTATATGTATATCGTCGAGCAGCAGGGGCTTATTTTCCAGCCAATTCAGAGATATTTGCTTTATTAGATGTACAGCGGCGACAATTTGAATTTATGAGTTTAGATGGACAATTGGTAGGAGAAGGAGTTAATGTTTGGAAAAGCAAATGTCAAGACATCAAAGAGTCTCTTGAGCGATGGTCTGAATTAGATACGCCGCCAGCTGTTAAAGTAGAAATAAACGGCAAAGAAGATACGTTAGAACATGCGTTAAGGTATATCTTTTCGCAGGAAGATATGCCGCAGTTGGAACATGCGTATTTGCCATGGGAAGAAGCTTATCGCGTATATGGGTTACAGTCTTTGCAAGAAACGGCAGCGGAATTAGTTTGTCACGGAATGTAATTTTTATGGAGAAACACCATTTTTTTCTTGCTATTCTATATAAATTTTGATAAACTAGAATAGTCGTAGCATAGGTGGCTAGGATAAGCCGCATGAAGAGGCAAGTAAGTCCGTAAGGCGCCGTATTCAGCGAGTATATTAAGAGGAGGTGTCACTATGTACGCTATTATTAAGACAGGTGGAAAACAGTATCGTGTACAAGAAGGCGATAGTATTTTTGTTGAAAAAATCGCCGGTGAAGTTGATTCGGAAGTTGTATTCGATCAAGTTTTGGCAGTTGTGAAAGATGGAGATGTTACGTTCGGAACTCCTGTTGTAGCGGGGGCAAAGGTTACTGCTAAAGTATTAAAGCAAGGGAAAGAAAAGAAAATTCTCGTGTTTAAATATAAAGCAAAATCGAATTATCGTCGTCGCCAAGGACATCGTCAACCTTTTACAAAGGTTGTTATTGAAAAGATTGAAGGCTAATGATTTGTGTTATTTTAGGTAAGAATAAAGCAGGTCAATTTACATCCTTTTCTGTTCAAGGGCATGCTGATTATGCTGCTTCAGGACAGGATATTGTGTGTGCTGCCGTATCCATGTTGAGTCAAACGGCCTTATTGGGGTTGTTGAAGTATGCAGGGAAAGATGTGCAGTATGCAGTACAGGAGGGAAATTTATCTGTAACGCTGGGACAGAGTAGTGAATATACACAAATTATTATTGATACGATGTATTTGGGATTACAAGAACTCGTAGCACAGTATAACCAATATGTTGAGATGCATATTAAGACGTCAGGAGGTGGACGTAATGTTTAAATTTGATTTACAACTTTTCGCACATAAAAAAGGGACAGGGTCTACGCGAAATGGTCGTGATAGTGAATCTAAACGATTAGGCGTAAAGCGCCATGATGGTGTTGTCGTAAAAGCAGGTAATATTCTTGTTCGCCAACGGGGAACGCATTTTCATCCGGGAACCAATGTTGGGATTGGAAAAGATGATACATTATTTGCTAAAATTTCAGGTCGTGTAGCTTTTGAACGAGCTGGTCGTTATAATCGTCAAATTAGTGTATATCCCGTAGAAGCGGAAGCGTAATATAATAAAATCCTGCAGAGTATTCTGTGGGATTTTTTTTATTTTGGGAGGTGTCATATGTACGTTTATGTTAATGGACAAGAGCGGGAACTACATGTCTACGATCGCAAGCAAGAAAAAGACTATGCTAAAATGTTGGTTTGTGCACAAGAACAATTGGATACGGATGAGTATGGCTCTTTTTGTATGACCGAAGCGGAATACAAGTATTGGCAGGACATATTAGCACAACAACAGGAGTCGGAAGATATTATCTTTTTATTATCATCTGTGGTTGAACAAGATGAATTAGATGCGTATTTATTTGAAGAAACAAAGTATTTAACATCAACCAAAAGTGCTGTGCAAATGGAAAATTTGTGTGTCAAAGAATTGAAAGAAGCCATTGAAAAGAAACAACAGGAATGGTTACTTGAAAATGGCTTTCCTCATACATGGGAAAAGTTAAGTAAGTAGTAAAAGTGATTTTGCGAGCACGTGCTTTGAAAGTACTTTTTTATGTTTTTTGATTGCCGTCATTTTTTTTCTTATGTAAATTTATATAAAAACCACACTAAGTGTTGCAAAAAAAAGTAAATAAAAGTATAATGAATACCAATACAACAAAAACTTATAGATTATAAGTTGATAAGTTTTAAAGTTGTATAAATATCATAACAATGATATAATTAAAGTATAATACATACTGAATATGTCATTTAAGAAGGAGTGAACGGTATGAAGTTTTCAAAGCTTGCTAGTGGATTAAAAGCATCGGAGATTCGTGAAATTTTGAAATTGACAACACAGCCAGAAATTATATCTTTTGCAGGGGGGTTACCGGCACCCGAATTTTTCCCTATTGAAGAATTGAAAAAGGTTGATGTGGCAGTTTTAGAAAAAGATGGTCGTGCAGCAGTGCAATATAGCACAACGGAAGGATACTTACCGTTACGTGAAAAAATTGCAGAACACATGAAGTCTTCTTTTGGCGTGGACTGTACCGCGGAAGAAATTATTATTACATCTGGCTCACAACAAGGGTTATCGTTATTGTCCCAAGTGTTCTTAGATGCAGATGATGTTGTGTTAGTAGAAAGTCCAACTTATTTAGGTGCACTTAATGCATTTTCCTTGCAAGGACCTAAATTTATTGCCGTTCCGACGGATGAAAAAGGAATTATTCCGGAAGAGTTAGATAAGATTTTACAGGAACATGGTAAAAATGTACGTCTTATGTATGTTATTCCTGAATTCCAAAATCCTACGGGCATTACGTGGCCATTAGAACGTAGAAAAGCCTTTTTGAAATTAGTTGAACAGTATGATTTCCCGATTCTTGAAGATGATCCGTATGGTGAATTACGGTATGATGGTGAAAAAGTACCGTCCTTGAAGTCTTTAGATACAAAAGGACAAGTTATTTTCTTGGGATCTTTCTCTAAAATCTTTTTGCCGGGCTTGCGTGTAGCATGGATGGTAGCAGATCCTGTTATTCTTGATAAAGTAATTAAATTAAAACAAGCCGTTGATTTACAGTCATCGACTTTCGCACAGCGTCAAGCTTATTATTATATGACGATGTATGATATTGATGCACATGTTAAAAACTTGGTTGAAGTATATGGAAAACGTCGTACACTTATGTATAATACGATGAAAGAATACTTCCCGAAAGAAGTTTCCTTTACCTATCCTGAAGGCGGTTTGTTTACTTGGGTTACGTTACCAGAAGGAATGGATGCTACTGAAATGATGCCTAAAGTATTAGAAAAGAAAGTAGCTTATGTACCGGGTGGCCCATTCTATCCTAATGGTGGACATAGAAATCACTTCCGTTTAAATTATTCTAATATGCCGGATGATCGCATTGTAGAAGGCGTAAAACGGTTAGCCGAAGTATTAAAAGAAGAAGTGGCGAAACTTAAATAAGTATAAAACAAGGTCAATGTTAAAGCATTGACCTTGTTTTTTTATGCTCAGCGGTTAGACGTGTGTATTTATAGTAGCAAATAAAAAGAGAGGACCTAGAATGGGTTCCTCTTTTTTTATTACAGGGAAAAAGATAAAAGGGCTTTGTTTTTTATAAGGAGGCTTTATATAGGAAGTAGCATTGGTTTTATTGAGGTCTAATATTGCGGATTCTTTTGTTTATGATAAAATAATTACTAGTATGTACATTATAGGGGTAAGAGAGCGATTTAATATGGAACTAAAAAAAATATTAAAACAATATTTTGGCTATGACTCATTTCGTCCCGGTCAAGAAGAGATTATTAAAACGTTATTAGAAGGACGAGATTGTTTAGCAATTATGCCGACAGGAGCGGGAAAATCCTTATGTTTTCAAATACCTGCGGTAATGAGTCGAGGTATTACGCTTGTTATATCTCCTTTGATTTCGCTTATGAAAGATCAAGTGGATGCACTCACAGCCCAACAAATTCCAGCTACTTATATTACCAGTGATTGTGATATAGAAGAGTACCGTTGCCGGATAAAAGAAATCTATGAAGGTCGTGTTCGCCTTTTATATGTTTCGCCCGAACGATTACAAGTTGATTTTTTTACATCCCTTATGCAGAAAATGCCCGTATGCATGGTTATCGTAGATGAGGCGCATTGTGTTTCCCAATGGGGACATGATTTTCGTCCCGGCTATGCACAAATCAAGCAGTGGATCGCAAAATTACCAAAACGACCGGTAATAGGAGCTTTTACGGCAACGGCAACAGAACCGGTAAAAAAGGATATGTTGGAATTACTTGGGATGAATAATCCTAAGGTTTTTACGAGCAGTTTTGATAGGCCTAATTTATATTTTCGCGTGGTTCAGGCTGCGGACAGAGATCGATTTATATTGGGGTATTTACAGAAACATGCTACGGAAAGTGGAATTATTTATGCGGCAACTCGTAAAGAAGTGGAGCGGTTATATAGTCTTCTTCAGCGTCATAAGTATAGTGTTGGCAGATATCATGCCGGCGTGGATCCGTTAGAACGGAGGCAGGCTCAAGATGCTTTTTCATATGATCAGGTGCGTATAATCGTTGCGACAAATGCATTTGGAATGGGTATTGATAAAAGTAATGTTCGCTTTGTTATTCACTATCAAATGCCGAAAAATATAGAGTCGTATTATCAGGAAGCAGGTAGAGCTGGTCGTGATGGGGAGTATGCTGAATGCATATTACTATTTAATCGGCAAGATATTATGTTGCATCAATATATGTTGGAGAAACGAGAAAGTAGTCCGGCACAAATAGAAAAAGACCTATGTCAGTTACGGGCAATGGAAGTATATGCACAGCAGACAGGGTGTTTGCGATATGCTTTATTGACTTATTTTGGTGAACATCCAACGTGGCAACGATGTGAAAAGTGTAGTAATTGTCAGCAAGAATGGATACAAGAAGATTATACGAAAGAAGTTAGAAATATGCTTCTTTGTATTGATGAATTAAATGGACGTTTTGGTAGTACGATGGTATGCGATATTTTACGAGGAAAGGCTAGTGCTAAAGTGCGGCAATACCGATTTGAACGGAATGCGACATTTGCATTGTTAGCCGATATGGACGTGGCGGATTTACAAGCGTTGATTCAACAAGCTTGTGAGGATGGCTATATTATCAAATCGGTAGGTCGATATCCGACCTTATCATTGAGCCGCGCAGGACGAGAAGCGATGAATAGCCGGCAGTCATTTTTACAAAGGCGGAGTAGGGGAGCATGTTCTATCGCTAATGAGGCAACACCTGTAAAAACGCAAGCACAAGAATATCTTTTTGAAAAATTACGTAACGTGCGGTATGAATGGTCTAAACGAGCTCATGTTCCTCCTTTTGTTATTTTTTCAGATGCGACCTTATGGGAAATGGCACGTAAGAAACCGCGTACCTTTGAAGAAATGGAAACGATTAAAGGGGTAGGCACATTTAAATTGCATAAATATGGCAAAGAATTTTTAGAGGTTATAATGAATGACATGGATGGGAGGTAAGTATATTGAGTTTAGCTGATGATCAATATTTAACGATGGTAGATAATATTTTACAACATGGATATTATGATAATAATCGTACGGGTATTTGTACTTATAAATTGCCGCATCAGATAATGCAATTCGATTTAGCTCAGGAATTTCCGATTTTAACAACGAAGTTTGTCGCATTTAAAACAGCCGTTAAGGAATTATTATGGATTTGGAAACTACAAAGTAATGATGTGCGAGATTTGCAACGCATGAATTGTCATGTATGGGATGAGTGGATGCGTCCCGATGGAACGATTGGTAAGGCCTATGGATATCAAATTCGTAAATATAAACAAGTGGACCGGCTGTTAGATACGTTACGGAAAGATCCGCAAAGTCGGCGTATGATCGTTACATTATGGAATATTGATGATTTATCTGATATGGCATTGCAACCTTGTGCGTACGAAACGTTATGGGATGTTAATGATGGTAGGTTGAATTGTATGTTAATTCAAAGAAGCGGAGATATGGGTCTTGGCGTGCCATTTAATATGACTCAGTATGCCGTACTGATCTATTTGATAGCACAAGTAGCGGGATTACAGCCAGGCATTTTTACCCATGTCATTAATAATGCTCATATTTATGAAAATCATGTAGAGGCACTGCAAAAACAACTTCAACGAAGGAACAGGGCTTTTGCTGCCCCAACGATATCCGTTAATCCGGATATACATGATTTTTATCAATTTACGCCGGATGATATAAATCTGGTACATTATCAGCATCTAGGAAAATTACCCATGGAGGTTGCCGTATAATGATACAAATTATTGCAGCTGTAGATAAAAATGGTGGTATTGGCAAGGATAATAAGTTACTTTGCCATTTGCCGGCGGATTTGAAAAGATTTAAACAACGTACTTCGGGACATACGATTATTATGGGGCGAAAAACATGGGAAAGTTTGCCTCGTGTGCTGCCCCAGAGAAAACACATCATCTTAACGGGGCAACATACATATAAAGTCGACAATCCAGCGGTTAGTATTTGTCATTCCATAAGTGAGTTGATGCCGTTGTTACGGGCGGAGGAAGATTATTTTATTATTGGTGGAAGTAGCTTATACAAGGCTTTTTTATCGAAAGCTGATGTATTATTGTTAACGGAAATAGAGGCTGTCTTTGCAGCAGATACTTTTTTCCCTTCTATTGATAAAAGGATGTGGCATGAAGTACAACGGGAACATTTTGGGGTTGATCAAAATCATAAATATGCGTTTGATTTTGTTCGTTATGAAAAAAGAATAGGGAAAAACCCTAATTTTGGACATGACTGAAAGTCAATGGTGGTATATTTTATATATATTCTTGTTTGACATTATACAGTGGGTATGGTACACTAGACAAGAGCTACAAGATAGCTGGAAATGTTTTTTTTAGGAGGATGTAACATGCACGGTAAAGTAAAATGGTTTAGCGCAGAAAAAGGTTATGGTTTTATTGAAAAAGACGGTGGCGGTGATGTATTTGTACATTTTTCAGCTATCCAAGAAGACGGTTTCAAATCTTTAGCTGAAGGGCAAGAAGTTGAATTTGAAGTTGTTGAAGGAGCACGTGGACCACAAGCTGCTAATGTAGTAAAAGCTTAAGTTCAGTCGGACGTTAATAAGAAAAAGCCGAATCTCACTATGAGATCCGGCTTTTTGTTTTTACCTCTTGACACGGTATAAGGGATTTGGTATATTATAAATAACAGATGAACAAGTAATCATATGTTCATATCAACATATAAAATGAGAGGGGTTATCAAAATGAAAAAAACGTATAAAGTTGATGTTGATTGTGCAAACTGTGCAAACAAGATGGAAGATGCTGTAAAGAACACTAAAGGAGTTAAAGATGCGGTTTTAAATTTCATGACCTTAAAACTGAAAGTTGAATTTGAAGATGGATCAAATCCGCAAGACGTTATGCAAGATGCTGTTATTAACTGTAAGAAAGCCACTTCAGATGGTGAAATTTTGTTGTAATAAGGAAAACGCGGTATAACCGCATTTTTCTTTAATTTAATATATGAACAAACATTCATATTAGGCGATATAAAGGAGAAAAATATGAATAGTAAACAAAAAAAGATGGTTGTACGGATTATTGTTACGGCTATTTGCTTGATAGGACTTCATATTGTACCTATCACGGGGATAGCACGGCTATTTGCGTACATTATTCCTTATATTATTATCGGGGGCGATATTGTCTGTAAGGCCTTGCGAGGAATTCGTAACCGACAAGTTTTTGATGAAAACTTTTTATTAGCTGTAGCTACTATTGGGGCATTTATTTTGGCTGTATATAGAGTTGGTGATTATACTGAAGCCGTAGCGGTTATGTTATTTTATCAAGTGGGTGATTTATTTCAGGGATATGCAGTGGGGAAAAGCCGGAAAAATATTAGTGATTTAATAGATATTCTTCCTGATTACGCTAATATTGAAGAAGATGGGGAAATTTGTAAGGTTGATCCTGATGAAGTTGCTATCGGTTCATATATTATTGTTTTCCCAGGGGAAAAAGTGCCTTTAGATGGTGTGGTCGTAGAAGGAAAGTCCATGTTAAACACGAGTGCTCTTACGGGGGAAAGTGTACCACGCGAAGCGAGTAAAGATGTTGAAGTAATGAGTGGGTGTATTAATTTAACGGGCCCATTAAAAATAAAAACGACTAAAGAATTTGAAGAATCAACGGCATCGAAGATTTTAGAATTAGTAGAAAATGCAAGCTCCCGCAAGTCGAAGTCAGAAGCATTTATTTCTAAATTTGCTCGTGTGTATACTCCTGCTGTTTGTTATAGTGCGTTAGCATTAGCTATTTTGCCACCGCTTATTCGGGTCTTGGTTTTAAGCATAGAACCTATGTGGACAGAATGGATTTATCGTGCATTGACCTTTTTAGTTATTAGCTGTCCTTGTGCGTTGGTTATTAGTATTCCGTTGAGTTTTTTTGCCGGTATCGGGGGTGCTAGTAAGGCCGGGATATTGATCAAAGGATCTAATTACTTAGAAACATTGGCAAAAACAGAAATTACCGTATTTGATAAAACAGGGACGTTAACGGCAGGAACTTTTGAAGTTCAAGGGGTTCATCATTCGACATTAGAAGATAATAAGATACTGGAATTTGCGGCATTGGCTGAATGTGCTTCTTCTCATCCGATTAGTCTTAGCTTGAAAAAGGCATACGGAAAAGTAATTGATATGAAACGGGTTACACAAATTGAAGAAATTAGTGGTAACGGTGTAACAGCCATTGTAGATGGTATACCCGTAGCTATAGGTAATGAAAAAATGATGAATGCTATTGGGGTAAAGGCGATTTTATGTCATGCTATTGGCACGATTATTCATGTGGCTATTAATGGTGAATATGCTGGTCATATTGTGATTTCGGATACGATAAAAGTAGAATCTAAAATGGCAATTGATGCATTGAAACAAAGAGGCGTAAAGAAGACGGTTATGTTAACCGGTGATATTCGTCCTGTTGCTGAAAAAACGGCTACACAGTTGGGGATGGATGCAGTATACAGTGATCTGTTGCCAGCTGATAAAGTACAGAAAGTGGAAGAATTGTTGCAACCTCTTCAAGGTAAAGGTAAATTAGCTTTTATTGGTGATGGTATTAATGATGCACCTGTTTTATCGCGAGCTGATATAGGAATTGCAATGGGTGCCATGGGATCGGATGCGGCGATTGAAGCGGCCGATGTGGTATTAATGGATGATGATCCGCGAAAAGTCGCTTCGGCAATCGGAATTGCTAAGAAGTGTCTACGTATTGTTTATCAAAATATTTATTTTGCTATTGGTATCAAATTACTTTGCTTACTACTAGGTGCATTAGGGGTAGCCAATATGTGGTTAGCTATTTTTGCGGATGTAGGCGTCATGATTATTGCTATTTTAAATGCGACACGAACGTTGTTTATTAATGATTTATTGTATACGGATATAGATTAATAGCTGATAACAAAAGCTGCACGTAAG
>NZ_AFUG01000010.1:0-12581 GCF_000221545.1 Megasphaera sp. UPII 135-E | reverse complement strand
AGTGTAGAAATCACCTCGGCAAACCGACAGGCAAATCCTTCCGGACAGTTAATTCCCGTACCTACCGCTGTACCACCCATAGCAATATCTCGTAAGAATGAAATTCCACTCTGTAAAAACTCAACATTTCGTTGAATCATTCTCATCCAGCCACTCATTTCTTGCCCTAATGTCAAAGGCGTTGCATCTTGCAAATGCGTACGACCTATTTTCACGATTTGGGCATAAGCAGCCACTTTTTCTGCCAAGGCCTCTTGCATTTTTTGCAATGCTGGCAACAGCCGCTGTTGAATATCTAAAACCGTCATTACATGTAATCCCGTGGGAAAAATGTCATTAGAACTTTGCGATTTATTGACATGATCATTGGGATGGACCGTTATTGATGAACCATGTGCTGCTGCTATTTGTACCGCTCGATTTGCAATTACTTCATTGACATTCATGTTAAATTGCGTTCCACTGCCAGTCATCCAAACAGCCAACGGGAAGTTGTCTTTCCATTTTCCCCGGATGATTTCATCACATGCTTGCACAATCGCTTCAACACGTGCCTTATCCAATACATCTAGTTCGCCATTTACGATGGCTGCGGCTTTCTTTAATTGAGCAAAGACCGTAACTAATTCAGTGGGAATTTTTTCCTTCCCAATGCGAAAATTTTCATAACTTCGTTGCGTCTGAGCCCCCCACAATTTATCACCAGGAACAGCTACTTCTCCTAACGAATCCTTTTCAATCCGATAGTCCATATACGTTACTCCTCTGAAAACAACTATATTTATATGTAAGATATCTGTAATTCCTTACAATATTCCAGTTAGAAGTATACTCCTTTTCTATTTTTTTTCAATATCGTAACACAATAAAAATTGTTTGTCGAATAAAAGTATCTATTTTCCATTATTTTTATTCTTTTTTTTGTATATCAAGTTACTAATAATGCTTGTTTTTATCACATTAATAATAATATTCAATATTCAATATTCAGAAAATTATATATGTATACTTTTTAACAATTTTCTTACAATTACATTTACACATAAGTAACCTCAAGATATTAAAAAACATTATAAAAAAAGAATGTAAGTCAACACTTACATTCTTTTTCTTTTTTAACATAATTATCGCTAATATATACAAAAGATAATTTATCCTGTGCTCTTGCGTTTTCAGCAAGAGCCTATGCACTTTCAATAATTACTTTCCCTTATATGCAATTACTTCAACTTCTACTAACGCCTGCTTCGGCAATGAACAAATTTCAACGCACGAACGAGCCGGCAATGTTTTATGGAAATAATTACCATAAATTTCATTTACAGTAGCAAAAAAGTCCATATTCGTAATATATACCGTAGTTTTAACGACATCATCAAACGTAAGTCCTGCCGCTTCTAAAATAGCACCTACATTTTTCATGCATTGCTCTGCTTGTCCTTTTACTGTATCCGCAACGATTTTTCCCTTTTCCGGATTAATTGCAATTTGTCCCGAAGCAAACAAAAAATCGCCTGCTTGAATTGCCTGTGAATACGGTCCTACTGCTCCCGGTGCCTTCTCTGTTTGAATAACCTTAACTGCCATATGTATCGTCTCCTATCTACATGTTTATTTATGTATGAATAATCATGGTTATGCCCTGCTGTTGATTATTTCAACTGTACAGGATAGCCATTTTCTTTTAACATTTCCACTAAATATTCTACATGCTTTTCATTAGCCGTTTCTAATTCCAACCCTACGGCGGTAAACCCAATACTTATACCATGCTGACTTCTATCATGCGTAATAGAAATGATATTTGCATGAGAGCGCGAAATGAGGGACAACAATTTTACCATTTCACCGGGATTATCAGAAACCACCGTTTCAAATACCATCTTTCGCCATGAACGAATTAACCCACGATTAATAACCCTGGTCATATTGTTTACATCAATATTGCCACCACTCACCATCGCAACCACACGCTTATTACGAATGCCTGAAATTTTACCATTTAATAATGCCGCAATGGGTACCGCACCGGCACCTTCAGACACGGTTTTAGCTCTTTCCAGCAATAGCAAGATGGCTTCAGCAATTTCATTTTCATCGACCGTAACAATATCGTCTACATATTGCTGACAAATACGATACGTTACATCGCCAGGAGTTTTAACGGCAATACCATCAGCTAGCGTTGCCTTGCCATTACATGTCGTAGGACTGCCCTTTGCCAGCGATTGTTGCATAGATGGCATGTTTTTAGACTGGACACCTACTATTTTAATATTGGGATTAATTGATTTTGCTGCTATAGCTAAGCCCGAAATCAAGCCACCGCCACCAATAGGTGCTACGATGACTTCCGTTTCCGCTAATTGTTCCAAAATCTCTAAGGCGATCGTTCCCTGTCCAGCAATAACTTCCGGATCATTAAACGGATGAACAAACGTATATCCCCGTTCATTCATTAATTCCACCGCTTTCGCTGCGGCTTCATCAAAAAAATCACCATGTAAAACCACATTTGCCCCATAGCCACGAGTGGCGGCGACTTTCGCCAAGGGAGCATGCTTAGGCATGCAAATCGTTGATTGACAACCGTATTCACTGGCGGCCAACGCGACTCCTTGGGCATGATTTCCTGCCGATGCAGCGATAACACCTTTCTTTCTCTCTTCATCGCTTAAGGTCGCCACCTTATTATACGCCCCACGTAATTTAAAAGAGCCGGTCCGTTGCAAATTTTCCATTTTTAAAAATACCTTGCATCCCGCTCGATCGCTTACAGAATGCGTATAAGATAACCCCGTTTTTTGGGCCACTCCTTTTAACCGTTCCCGTGCGGCTTGTATCATTGCTAATGTAACTGTTTCTTGGCTCATAAGATGGACTCCTTTCTGTACCATGAAAATCACGTTAAAAATAATATACCTTGCACTCTCTATATATGTCAATACGAAAATGTTATATCGTATCTATACATAAAACAATCGTATATTCCGAGTGTATTATGCTAAAAAATCAAACTAAAGGAGTATTTATTACTTATGATATTAATTTTTTGCGTAAAAAAAACAAGTTGTGACAAAATATCATGTCACAACTTGTTTTATAAAAAAGATTACATCATGCCAGGCATGCCACCCATACCAGCAGGCATAGCCGGTGCAGCCGGTGCATTTGCTTCCGGTTTATCAGCAACTAACGTTTCCGTTGTCAATACTAAAGCAGCAATAGATGCGGCATTTTGTAATGCTGACCGTGTAACTTTTGCCGGATCCACAATACCCGATGCTACCATATCTACATATTCTTCCGTCAATGCATTGAAACCAATGCCCTTAGGCGAAGATTTTACTTTAGATACAATAACAGATCCTTCTAAACCTGCATTGGCAGCGATTTGACGTACTGGTTCTTCAATAGCCCGTTTTACTAAGTTAATACCCGTTTGTACATCGCCCGTTTCATTAAATTCATCCAATACCGGTAAAATGTGGATAAACGTAGAACCACCGCCGGCAACAATACCTTCTTCAACAGCTGCACGAGTAGCATTCAACGCATCTTCCAAGCGTAATTTTTTGTCTTTTAATTCTACTTCCGTAGCAGCACCTACTTCAATAACTGCTACGCCACCAGACATTTTAGCTAACCGTTCTTGTAATTTTTCTTTATCAAAATCAGACGTTGTATCCGCGATTTGTGTGCGAATTTGAGCTACGCGATTTTTAATTTCTTCTGCATTTCCGTGACCTTCAACAATCGTGGTTTCATCTTTAGTTACACGGATTTGACGAGCCGTACCTAAATCTTCCATCGTCACGCTATCCAATTTACGGCCTACATCTTCAGTAATAACCGTAGCACCCGTCAAAATAGCGATATCTTCTAACATAGCTTTACGGCGATCGCCAAAGCCAGGAGCCTTAACAGCAACCGCTTTAAACGTACCGCGAAGTTTATTCACAACCAACGTTGCTAATGCTTCCCCTTCTACATCTTCAGCGATAATCAACAATTCTTTCCCTGCTTGTACAACCTTTTCAAGCACCGGCAACATTTCCTGAATAGACGCAATTTTACGATCCGTAATCAAAATGTACGGTTCGCTCATGACTGCTTCCATTTTATCCGTATCAGTTACCATGTAAGGAGAAATATATCCGCGATCAAATTGCATCCCTTCAACTACGGATAATTGCGTTCCCATTGTTTTCGATTCTTCTACGGTAATAACGCCATCTTTACCTACTTTTTCCATCGCATCAGCAATCAACCCGCCGACTTCTTCATCACCCGCAGAAATCGAAGCAACTTGTGCAATCGCTGCTTTATCCGCAACAGGAATAGCACGAGTTTGAATTTCTGCAACCAATTTAGCTACGGCTTTTTCAATGCCTCGTTTTAAAATCATCGGATTGGCACCGGCAGCGACGTTGCGCATACCTTCTTGAATCATTGCTTGGGCTAACAACGTTGCCGTAGTAGTACCATCACCAGCAACATCATTGGTTTTCGTTGCAACTTCTTTAACCAACTGTGCTCCCATATTTTCAAAAGCATCTTCTAATTCAATATCCCGAGCAATCGTCACACCATCATTAGTAATAGTCGGTGCCCCAAATTTTTTATCCAATACAACATTACGACCTTTTGGTCCTAACGTAACTTTTACTGCATTAGCCAATGCGTCTACGCCTTTCCCCAGCGCACGACGAGCTTCTTCATTAAACAAAATTTGTTTTGCCATTATGAACACACTCCCTATATAATTATAATTATGTTTTTACTTAAATTATGCTTTTACTTAGCAAATAGCTAAAATATCTCGTTCGCTAACAATTAAATAATCTGTTCCTTCAAATTTTACTTCCGTACCTGCATATTTGGAAAAAATAATTTTTTCGCCTACTTTAACATCTAAGGCAATACGTTTTCCTTCATCGGATAATTTACCAGGTCCTACGGCCACTACTTCACCTTGACTTGGTTTTTCTTTAGCTGTATCTGGCAAAAAAATGCCGCTAGCTGTTTTTTCTTCTTGTTCTAATACACGAATTACTACGCGATCTCCTAATGGTTTTAACATAGTATATTCCTCCTTATACTACACATCTTGTTTTTGTTAGCACTCTTTGTCTTTGAGTGCTAATTACAATATATAGTGTACCCATAAAAGGTAAAAAAGTCAAGACCCTCAAAAATTTTTATTTACTTTTTCACTTTTTCTCTCGCCACTTGTTGTACTATCAATTGTGCCACCTCTTTTAACGATTGCCTGTGTTGCATACTATATTGTTGCAATCTTCGATAAGCCTCCTCTTCACTTATCGCTAAACGCCGAATCATAATCCCCTTGGCCTGTTCGACCAACTTGCGTGTTTCCATCCGCTCGTTCATTTCTTGTAATTGCTGATATGCTTTTTCCTGTCGTAAAAATTGCGCTATGGCAATTTCCATTGCGGGAAATAATTGCAATCCCGAAATCGGCTTTACTAAATAACCAAAAACACCTGATTCACCAGCCTGCATGACCATATCTTGACGATGATACGCCGTTAATAATACCACCGGTGCTATATGTTCATAACCTATCATACGGGCCGCATGAATGCCATCCAACTTGGGCATGCGAATGTCTAACAATACAATATCCGGACGTTTTTCGCGTACTAATGCAAGTGCTTGCACGCCATCTGCTGCTTCGCCGACAATATGATGTCCTGCTTCACGCAGCATCTCGCCTAAATCCATCCGAATGATGCCTTCATCATCACCAATAACAACACGATATGTCATATCTCATTTCCTCCCGGACACGGAAAAAACAATAATACTTTCGTTCCCGTAGGCTGATTAGGGACTATTTTCCACGTTCCTTGTAAATCCGTTTCAATCAATGTGCGTACTAGCTCCAACCCTAAATGTGCTTTAGGCAAAGAAGAAGGCATCGTCATTCCCTTTCCCGTGTCTGCCACACATACATTTATTTGCGTGCCTTCTTTGTGTATATCTATCGACAATACACCTGTTTTCTCAGCAAACCCATGCAGTACGGCATTGGTAATTAATTCATTTAAAATAAGTGCCATGGATGTAGCTTGCCCTGAAGGTAAGCGAATCGACTCCCCCCTGACCAAAACATCCACTTGATCTGATGTATGACAAAGACTTTTTACAAGTAATGATGCTAACGACTGAGTAACCGTTAACATATCCACATCTCGTGCTTCATGATACGCTAAAATATCGTGAATTAACGAAATACTTAAAATACGATTGACACTTTCTTGCAATGCCCTTTTCGTTTCGTCATTATCCGTACGCCGAAGTTGCATTCGCAATAAGCCCGAAATGGTTTGCAAATTATTTTTTACACGATGATGAATTTCCCGAATAACCGATGTTTTCACTAACAACTCTTCTTCTTTCTTATATAGTTCCGTCCGCTCCGTAAGAATAGACACCACTTGGCAAACTTTTCCCTGTTGCAGCAACGGAATAACACGCCGTGTAAACACGCGGTTTTCTACGGTAATATCATCCATATACCCCGTAGCACTAGCTAAGGCAACTTTAGCCCCCATAATATCCTGTTGGGCTGTGTAAATATTGACATCTCGTAATGAACCACGATGTCCACAGAACTGCATAATTTCTTCAGCCATTTCATCAGCATATAAAATAACGCCTGTATCATCTACTAAGACAATCCCATCTTGTACCGATAAGGGCCGGTACCACTGTCTTAAATCATGTTGTTGCGGCACCTGCAAGGCCAAATACGCCGTTTGCGTTAATTGACTTTTCGCCGCATCAACATAACCAAAAAAAGCCACCACCGCAATCGTAACGCCCGCATTATCCACAAAGGGATACGCATACATTGGCTCAATATGACCATAAGTCACTTCTCTCCCCGCATATACGGGATTACCCTCTTTTAGCACCCGATACAAGACCGGTTCTTCGTACCTATCTATATAATGCTTTCTCTCTCTATTGATAACTGTCGATTGGCGTGAAAAAGGCGTCCGCCACGCCACTAAAACAAGGGTATTCTCTTTCTTTCCCGGTACGAAAAGCTGCAATTCGCGATGAGATAAATCTCCCGCAAATTGCAGTAACTCTTCACTATGTTTTAAAATTTGTATTTGCACATCCGATAGTGCACTATCGCGGTGACAAATATCTTCTATCGTATCGTTCATAAGTACCTCTTATATAGAAGTCGTGGTAATAGACAAACCCGGCTTTGCATTTAACGTCAACGCGGAAAAAGCCCCGGCCTGTGCCATATAATACGCCCGACAACCAATCATGGCGGCATTATCCGTACACAAAACAGGCTCAGGATAATAAAACGAGTATCCCTTCCTATCGCAGGCATGCTGCATACTTGCCCGTAAAGCCGAATTAGCTGATACACCGCCAGCCACGGCAATTGCCGTAGTGCCAATATACGCGGCGGCATCCATCGTTTTATCCACCAGCGTATCGACCACCGTCTTTTGAAAACTAGCTGCCACATCGGCGGCTACATAAGCAATTCCTCGTTGTTCTTGATTATGTAAATAATTTAAAACGGCTGATTTTAAACCACTAAAGCTAAATTCAAAATTATGTTTTTCCTGCAATGCCTTGGGAAAGAAAATCGCATTTTCATTGCCCTCTTTGGCCAACCGATCAATTTGCGGGCCGCCCGGATAAGGATATCCCATCACACGTGCAATTTTATCAAACGCTTCGCCTGCGGCATCATCTCTTGTTTGCCCCAACAAGACAAACTGATTATACGTTTTTACATGTACTAATTGCGTATGTCCACCCGATACAACCAAACACAAAAAAGGCGGTTCTAAGTTTGGATGACTTAAAAAATTCGCAAACATATGTCCTTCCATATGATTTACCCCCACCAACGGAATATCGCGGGCAAAACTAAGTGCTTTGGCCGTAGCAACGCCTACTAACAAAGCACCCACTAAGCCGGGGCCATACGTAACGCCGATATGGTCTATATCCGCTAATGTACACTTGGCATCAACCAACGCCTTTTGTAAAACGGGTAATACATATTCAATATGTTGTCGTGAGGCAATTTCAGGAACGACCCCACCAAATTTTTGATGAATTGGCACTTGTGTCGAAATAATATTTGAGCAAATATGCCGTCCATCTTTCAACACAGCCGCTGAAGTTTCATCACAACTCGTTTCTAATGCTAATGTATACATAATCGATCCTTCTCTATCTATTTTATACTCCAACAATACGCTTCCTTTTTACATTCCATTATACACGCATCTTCTATCGGATCCGTATAATAAGCTTTACGTATTGACACGGTTTGATACCCTAATTTTCGATATAATGCCAGAGCCACGCTATTGGAACTACGTGCTTCTAAAAAAATAGTTTCACATCCCTCATCCCAAGCCGCTTCCATAAGTATTCTAACCAACATTTCACCATACCCTTGCCCTTGATATTCCGGCAATACGGCAATATTCGTAATCTGTCCTTCCCCTACGACATTCCATAACCCCGCATATGCCCCTAGCAGGCCATCTGCTGTTTCTAATACATAATATAGGGCAAACGCATTGTCCTCTAATTCGCGTTTAATCACATCTTTTGACCACGGTCGCGAAAAGCTACGCTGTTCTATCCCATAAATCCCCTCAACATCATCACCAATAGCCTTACGTGCGATCATACTTTTTTTTCTCCTTGTCTTTTTTCCCAAAGAATTTCCGCTTCACTCCGCCGCTTATAAGAAGGCGTCAGATGCATGACATCATCATAATCACCTATACGTATACGCTCATCTGCGGCTAATGCCAAACTGCCTGCCCGTGGAATCACCATGGTCGCTGGAGCAAGGGAAAAAGCGGCTTCTTTTTCAATCTTATCACGCCCTTTAATAGCCGCATCACCACAAAAAACGACCCTCTTTTCTTGCCTTGCCAGGGTATCCAACACCGCTGTAAACGGTGCGATAAAAATATCATTATACACCTGTAACTGCCCTTTTTCCCACCGATATAAAGCCGCATAGACATTGCCCTTTTGAGCATCAATAAGCGGACAAATATACGCCGCATGACCAATAAAATTCCACGCCAAACTGACGGGCGTTTCAATTCCCACCAACGGTACTTCCCATGCAAACGCCAACCCCTTTGCCGTTGCCAACCCAATACGCAAACCCGTAAACGATCCCGGTCCCAACGATACGGAGATGCTATCAATTTGTTTTTTCGTAACGCCTGCTTTCGCCAACATATCTGCAATATGTGGCATCAACTGCTCGGAATGAGTCAACTTCGCTTGAATCGTAATTTCACTACGCAAAGTTCCTTCATGCAGCAAGGCAACACTCGATACTAAACTAGATGTTTCAATGGCTAATTGCATATTGTTCTACCTCTTTTTTTACCTTATCCCAATACGGAGAATTTCCCACAAAGTGAAAGACACGCGTATGTTCTCCTGTTTTTTCTATATATACCTGTGCTGCCTCAGTGGGAATACGAGTGGGAAATTTTTCCGCCCATTCAATAACCGTAACGCCTTGCTCTACATATTCATCAAATCCCAATGCATCAAGTTCTTCTTCCTCTTCTAAGCGATAAAAATCAAAATGTTGCAACGGAATTTCATGTTCATAATAATTTAAAATAGTAAACGTAGGACTCACAATAGGTTCCCTAATCCCCATACCTTGTGCTATACCCTGAACAAAATGCGTTTTTCCTGCCCCTAAATCCCCTTGTAAAGCGAGGCATTGTCCACTTTCTAAAACGCGACCAACAGCACATCCTAACGCCATCGTTTCTTTCTCCGACCGTGTCACTATATCCATCACCAATGCCTCCTTAAAAATGGGTCCATCCTTGCGGTTGCAAAGGGCTTTCTTTATCGCCATCACGCAATAAAACCATACCCGTTCCCGGATGAACGCTACCAATGATTGTCACATCATCATATTGTTTTTTCAATCGATAAAAGTCATCTTCTGCCATCGTAAAGACCAATTCATAATCTTCTCCACCACCAAAAGCATACCTATACCTATCCTTTTTCGCATAGGCACACCATTGTTCCAAAGCAGGAGAAAAGGGAATTTTATCCTTATCTAAAATCAAATTCACGCCTGACGCCTTAGCAATTTCATTTGCCTCACTCGCCAATCCATCACTAATATCATTCGCACAATGACAATTCATACTTACTAACAAACGGCCTAATGCCAATTGTGGTTGTGGATATTGATGATGCTTGACCAGCTCCTCATACCCTCTTTCTTGTTGCAGCAAGACATCAAGCCCTGCACAAGAATTTCCTAGCGTATGCGAAATAGCGACTACATCACCCACATTCGCACCACTACGCAATAAGGCTTTATCCTTTTCGATTTCACCCAATACGGTAACCGTAATAACCGTGCTTTCACGAGCCGTAACGGTATCGCCCCCGACCATATTCACGCCATAAACTTGACAAATATCCTTCATCCCACGATACAATTCTTTGACATCCGCAACCGTCATAGACGGGATCAACGCAGTTGACAATACAAGCTGTGTCGCCGTGGCTCCCATGGCGGCAATATCACTTAAATTAGAAGCTACCGCCTTATAACCAACGGCATGCCACGTTGCCGTTTTGCCAATGATAAAATGATTTCCTTCTATCATCGTATCAATAACAACCACTTGTTCCATACCCGGTGTCGTTTTATACACCGCTCCATCATCACCAATCCCGACAGTTACCGTTTCAGGAGTGACAATCGTATGATCTTGAATAGCACGAATAAACCCAAATTCACCTATATCCGAAATGTTCATTCTTACCCTCCTGAATATACCTTATCCCCTGCATTTTGTTCTTTAGCACGTATACATATGATATATTATACCCCCTTTTATAAGGGGATATCAATATATTGCATAATATCTACCTAATCATCACCGTCCCGTAAAAATAGAACAAAAAAGCACAAACGGCGACAAGCACAACTGCTTATCGCCGCTAATGTTATCCCTCATAGCTATCGCTTAATCCTTTAAAAAATAATCTTTCGCAAATTGCATATCTTGAACCGTTTCCAACGTACCTAAATACGTTCCCTTCGAATCGCGAATTGCAAAATACGTAACAAAAAATAATTTACCATTTTTTTCTGCCCACCGTTCCAGCTTATCCCGCTTTCCTTCTTTAAATTCACTAATAATCATCCGTACCATCGCTTCAATCTTAGGCGGATGACAAGAATAAACATCTCGCCCTAAAGCGGCAAAGGGCCGTTTGAAATCTTTTGGTCCTTCATTAAAAAATTGATTATGATCATTCGCATCAACCACCGTTATTTCTACGGGCAACGTATTTAAAATAGCAATCAACTGTGTAATAGTGAGATTGCCGCCTGGCATGGATATAACCCCATCACTTATGGAAGTAGAGGCGACAGATGTAGCCAAATATGCTTCTGCTTCCTGCCACGGTTCTTGCGGCACCTGAAAAGCGACCTCATAATCTTTAGCATCTCGATATATTTGATACCAATCTTCCGCTGTCAACAACCGCACACAAATGGGAAACAATATATTTTCTTCTTTATAAATCATCTCTTCCATCTTGGTTAATAATGCCAATAACGCTTCTTTCCATGGTTGCGTGCGATCTTCCCGCCGCATTAAAATTCTAAAATCACGCCGAATATCATCATCAACCGTCCACATCACTTTTGAAGGGCCCGTTACGCCATATTTCGTGGCGATAAACGGATAGATGAGATCCCCCTTCTTCGAATAATGGCTGCTAATACCACCTATTTCCGCCAAAAGAGCATCCACCGCTTCACCGTTAGCAAGTGCTTGTTGTAGCTTCTTAATAAGACATGCCAAGGCATCATTTTCTTTTTTCAATAATGCTAACGGATGTCCCCATGTAGCATATAATTGTTCCTTTTGTTCTTCCACTTCATCCTTATTCACAATATGTTGCTTCGTGTTGTCATGAAATAAAGCCGAATGTAAATCACATAACCGCTGCATTTCCTCGATAGGCGTTCCTTCTTGGATCAATTCCTGTTCCGCCGCCATAATTTCCGCAGCTTCTACATGGGAAAAAGCACGCGTAAATTCTTGACGTACCACATCCAAGGGAATCCCCTCATTTAATTTCTGCAACATCCCTTTTAAATTTTTTTTACGTTCATCTCTATCTTTAGCAACATTCGGATCGGCAAAAGATAACATTTCATTACCTTCCACCTCATACCCATGTTTACGTAATTTACGAATAATATGCCCTAAGGGAATATTTTTTTTAGCAGCTATATCTGAAATTTTAACCACATTGAGCATTTCCGGTACGGGTGGTAAATGAATATCTACTTCCTTTAATATAGCTTCTAAATCATCATGTTCTTTTAATAAAATTCCTACGGGTTGTTTTAAATCTATAACTTGTTTCATATTATCCCCTCTTCTCCTAATAGATTATGTATTCATATTTCATCTTTTCTTTAGTATAGCACTCCCTTGCTAAAAAAACCGTTGTTTTTACAACGCAAA
>NZ_AFUG01000011.1:0-39549 GCF_000221545.1 Megasphaera sp. UPII 135-E | reverse complement strand
TTGTATACGTATAGCTTTTTTATATGTTGCTTATTTCCAAACAATAACTAGAGAAGTATTAAATTCTTTTTTAAATTGCTTGATATATTGATGAATGGCTGAATCAGAAGCATCGTGATTAATACCTGGAACAGACGTTAATACTAACACAACGATATTATCTTGTAATGTGACATGACATTCTGTTATTACTTGTTCATACGTAATATCAGCTGCATCGGCAATAGCTAAAAGGGTAGAAAGCTTACGAATCATAACCCAATCTTCGGGCGAAGCCATATTGGCATACCGATAAGCAATCCAAGTCTTGCGACTAATACCATGATGGAAACCAGCGATAAATGCAGCAATCAGTTGTTCACGATGGGTAAGTCCATATAATGGGGCATGGCCGATCATAAAAGCAGAATGCCTAGCGTGATTATAAAAATTAATTACTTTGCCGATATCATGTAAGCGTGCTGCCGTCATGAGTAATTGTCTCTCCGTTTGGCCATAGTGATGTAACGATTGCAATTGATCAAAGAGTTGCAGGGACAAGGCAGTTACATGTTTATTGTGAACTTGATTAATAACAGACCCAAGTGTGCCAATAAAATTGGTAATGCTGAAATCAAGTATATCGGGAATTTTAGGTGACGGAAAATGGCAACGTTTGGTGTAGTATTCGTAAAAAATGCCTTCGCGTAAGCCACAACCGCTGATAATCATTTCTTCGCTTTCGGCAAGAGCAAAAACTTCTTTGAGTACAGCGGCTCCAGAAACGATGACATCGACTCGATCATTTGAAAGACCAGGTATTTTTTTCCGCCGACTATGCGGTTTGGAAATAACTTGCGTATATAGGGCAAGGAAGCGGTCGAGGGAAAGATGATAATTATGAATTTTAGAAAAATCGTAATTTGTTGCCTTTTGGTTCATTTTAGCAAAGGTTCGTGCAGTGCCACCAATTCCAATGAGTGGTAGTTTAGTTTTATGTAACCAAGAGATAGAGGACAAGGTTTTGCGAATGTATTTTTCACAATTTTGTAAGGCCTTTTCGGTGATATTGTCTTGGAGTTGAAAACGCTCCATTAAGGTAACGGCACCAATAGGTAGTGAAACGGATTGAAGAGGAGAACCATCGCGAACTAAGGTTAACTCGATACTTGCACCGCCCAAATCAAAAAGAAGAAAATTTCGTTCTTTTATCGTATTGATAACTCCTAAATAACCTAAATAGGCTTCTCTTTCGCCAGAAATGACGTCTAACTTAATTTGTGTTTCTGTGTAAATTTGTTCTAAAAAAGCTTGTCCGTTTGTAGCGTTTCGCACGGCAGCCGTAGCGACGGCTAAACAAGTCGTAATATTCATGACAGACATTAAATGTTTGTACATGGTTAAACACTGTAAGGCTTTTTGCATTCCTTCGTTACGTAATTTTCCTGTTTTGGCAAGTCCTAATCCTAACCGGATGGTTTCTTTCTCTTGATAGACAAAGGAAAAAGAGTTATTATCAGCTATTTCCAATACTAAAAAACGAATAGAATTAGAACCCATATCGATGATGGACAGTTTTTCCATGAAATACCTCGTTTGACTTATTTTTTGATGTACATAGGTTAATATGTATCTATTATACACAGTATTATGATGATTTTCTATTTTTTATGAAAGAAAATAAGGGGGATTTTACTTTTGATTATGAAACGCTATTTTATAGGAATATTTAGAGATTGGTTTCTATTTAGTTTTTAGGAGATTATTTGTGGAGGATGTAGCAATAACGTATATAATATAAGAATAATAAGTATATTTTTTATTGCGGGAAAGATAATATACATGTTTTTTGTATGGTGTATATAATAGAATACATTACATATATATGGTATAATAACATTAATTAACAGTAGTTTGGGAAGTATAGGCGTTACGTTTCTATGGGGAGAAGATAGGCATGTCTACATATGAATCGCATGAGTATTTTTTAAATCGAGAATGTACTTGGATTACCTTTAATGAAAGGGTGTTACGTGAAGCGGTTGTTCCGTCAAATCCAATTATGGAACAATTAAAGTTTATTGCTATTTCGGCATCGAATTTGGATGAGTTTTTTATGATTCGTGTTGCTGGTGTAAAGCATTTAATTGAAAGTGGTGTAAAGCATATTGATATTTCTGGATTAACCCCACGTCAACAATTTGCCGCAATTCAGGGAATGGCACATGAATTGGTACAAACTCAATATCGATACAGTCGTAGTATTCTTGCTCGTTTACGGGATAAAGGGATCGCATTTATACCTGTATCTGCACTGACGGAGGAACAACAAAAATGGTTAGAATCCTTTTTTGAACGTGAAATATATCCGGTTGTTACGCCGATGGCCGTGGATTCTAGTCATCCTTTTCCGTTTTTGGCTAGTTTGAATTTAAATTTAGCGGTGTTATTGAAAAAACGAGATGGCACTGTAAAAACCGCTATTTTACCAGTACCATCGCCAATTATTAAACGAATTGTCAAGGTGCCATCATCTACGGAAATAAGAGAATTTTTGTTCTTAGAAGATATTTTGGCGGCTTTTGCAGAGCGATTTTTTTTGGGTTATGAAATTTTAGAAACAGTTCCTTTTCGGGTTACTAGGGATGCCGATTTTGATATCAATGAAGATGTAGAAGATGTGCTAGTGGAAGTTGAAAAATCATTGAAAAAACGAAAAAAAGGGGCGGCAGTACGTTTAGAAATTGCGAATACGTCTAGTAGGTTAGTAAAAGAATTTTTGCGGAAAGAATTACAACTTGAAGAACGTGATATTTATACTGTTGCGGGTCCGCTAGATCATACGGTATTTTTCTCTGTTGCGAATACGATGGGAGAAGAAGGAATGCATTATATTCCATATAAACCACAACCTTCTTTTGAATTGGCTGAAGTAGGTGAAAAGGATTTATGGAAAGCAATTTCGGCAAGAGATATTATGGTACATCATCCGTATGAACAGTTTGAAATAATCGAAGAATTTATTCGTCTGGCTTCAGAAGATCCAAAAGTTTTAGCTATTAAGCAAACCTTATATCGTGTGAGTAGTAAGTCGCCCATTATTGCAGCCTTAGCCGCGGCAGCGGAAAATGGCAAGCAAGTTACGGTGCTAATGGAAGTAAAAGCACGGTTTGATGAAGAAAATAATATTTATATGGCACGGAAATTAGAAAAAGCTGGTTGTCATGTTATTTATGGTTTAGTGGGTTTAAAGACCCATTCTAAAATTACGTTAGTGGTGCGGCGTGAAGAGGATGGGATAAAGCGATATGTTCATTTGGCTACGGGAAATTATAATGGGAAAACGGCACGTATTTATACGGACGTAGGTATTTTGACAGCCAATTCGTTAATAGGCGAGGACGCTTCCGCTTTTTTTAATTTTCTTTCGGGATATTCTGATCCACCTAAATGGCATAAATTATCGGTTGCTCCGATTCATTTGCGAGAAGATATTTATAGAGAAATCGAGCAGGAAATAGCCCATGCAAAGGCGGGTAAAAAAGCATTAATTCAAGCGAAAATGAATTCATTGTTAGATAAAGCGGTTATTGCTAAGTTGTATGAAGCGTCTGCAGCGGGGGTTAAAATTCAATTAATTGTACGTGGTATTTGTGTGTTACGGCCCGGTGTACCAGGGGTTAGTGAGAATATAGAGGTTCGTAGTATTATTGGAAGATTTTTAGAGCATAGCCGGTTGTTTTATTTTTATAATGATGGCAAGGAGGATGTATTTTTATCTTCTGCTGATTGGATGCCCCGTAATTTGAATGAACGGGTTGAATTAATGGTTCCTATCGAGTACGAGCCACATAAACAACGGGTGAAAGAAATTTTGTCACTTTATTTACAAGATAATACGAAGTCATATATTATGGATTCTGATGGCGTGTATCATTATGTAGGTATAAAAGGAGAAGCACCTATACAAGCACAGGAACAGTTGCAACGTGAAGCAGAACAGCGGATCAAACATTTACATACGATAAGGGAGCATTAAATGAAATATCCTCTTTACTGAAATTGGTAAAGAGGATATTTTTATATGGATTATTTTTATGAAAAATGATCGGTCATATAAGTAGTTTTTGGGCAGAATGGAAGTTCTTATAATGGCTTGGTCAAAAGAAAAAAACGCAATGTCCATTACTGAGAGACAGAGAAAAGGGGCATAAAAATGGGAAAAAGAAAAAATATGAAGAGCGTCAATTTTAAAGTGGGTGAAATTAGTTAAAATCATCAAAAAAATAAAAATTAAGGGATTCTAAATAGAAGTTTTTAAATGAATTTTAAAATGAAAGTGGTGATTAACGTTAACCCTTATCAAATTCCCTCAATACGCAGTATTACAAGCTAAAACAACCGCACTGTAAAGTTGACAATTAGACGAAAAATGAATGAAAAAGCCAATTAACACCTTTATTGTAAACCGCGTAAAATTGACAGTCGTGTCCGTCTTTGGTAGAATGTGGCTCAGTTAGGAGGGATTTGATGACCAAACGATATCAAGGGCCCATAACTCGTATGTATGTCACTATTGTTGCTCTTATTTTAGTGGTTTCGCTAACTGGTTTTGTGAAAAATGGCAAAACGGTTGTTATCGAATTAGATGGGGCAAAACAGATTGTCTATACGTATGCAATAAAAAAAGATGCATTATTACGAGAACAGAATATTCTATTGGGACCATATGATGAAGCAGAACTTTCTACGCCGAATTTAGAAGATGGAACTACGATTACAGTGAGAAGAGCTGTTCCCGTGACGTTAGTCTGTCGTGACCAAGTAAAACAGGTGATGACAGCGAAAAAAACGGTATGGGAAGTAGCAGAACAATATGGGTATAGTCGCAAGCATTATCGCCCATATGGCAATCCTCAACAAGCGGTTGTTAAAGGTATGACGATTACAGTTGGTTCGTTTAGTGAAAAAGAAATCCAAGAAGACGAAATAGTTCCATTTGCCGTAGAAAATATTCCTGATGAAACGCTGCTGAAAGGGCAAGAAAAGCAGATCCAATTAGGACAAAATGGGGTTAAAAAGGTAACTATTAAAACCATTACGATGGAAGGAAATGTAGTTTCGCGTGAGGTGGTTAAAACAAAAGTAGTCACTGAAATGAAACCGTTAATTCGTCGTGTTGGTACAAAACAAGCTATTCACACAGGAGCAGGAAATATATCTGCATATACGAAACGGATTTCGATGAAGGCGACGGCTTATTTACCTACTGATGGTAATGGTAAGGGGCTGACGCGTATGGGAACTCGTGCGAGACGTGGGGTTGTAGCAGTGGATCCTCGTGTTATTCCGCTAGGTACAAAAGTATATGTACCTGGTTATGGTGTTGCCGTAGCAGAGGATACGGGTGGTGCTATTTTAGGAAATCGCATTGATTTGTGTATGGAAACGTATAGTGAGTGTCGTACTTTTGGACGACGTAATGTTTCTGTATATATTTTAAAATAATAGTAGTATGATTTATAAGAACGAGGGATATATCTTGTCTATCTCTCGTTCTTGTGATATAATAGCAAAGGTTTATATTACACACGTTCATAGAGTCTGTACCTGTGCTTAAAATAGTGATGGCAGATGATGAAGGAACGGCGGAAAAAACAGGAGGAATGAATTATGGCAGTAGTATCAATGAAACAATTATTAGAAGCGGGTGTTCATTTTGGACATCAAACACGTCGGTGGAATCCTAAAATGAAACGCTTTATTTTTACGGAACGCAATGGGATTTATATTATTGATTTGCAGAAAACCGTGAAGAAAACCGAAGAAGCGTATAATTTTGTTCGCGACATAGTAGCTAATGGCGGAAAATTGCTTTTTGTAGGAACAAAAAAGCAAGCTCAAGATTCGATTAAAAGTGAAGCTGAACGGTGCAATCAATTTTTCGTTAATGAACGTTGGCTGGGCGGTATGTTGACTAACTTCCAAACGATTGAAAAACGTGTAAAACGCTTGAAAGAATTAGAAAAACAGGAAGCTGATGGTATTTTTGATGTATTACCTAAAAAAGAAGTTATCTTGTTAAAACATGAAATGGAAAAATTACATAGATATCTTGGCGGTATTAAAGAAATGAAGAAGTTGCCGGATGCACTTTTTGTAATCGATCCGAAGAAAGAAGAAATTGCTGTAGCGGAAGCACGGAAATTGCATATTCCTATTATTGCAACCGTAGATACAAATTGTGATCCAGATTTAATTGATTATCCAATTCCCGCAAATGATGATGCTATTCGTGCAGTAAAATTATTAGCTGGTAAAATTGCTGATGCTGTATTAGAAGGTAATCAAGGGGAACAGGTTGAAGCAGGCGAACAAGCTGAAGAAAGTGCAGAAAACTAGGTATATCGGAATTATTAGTCGTAAATATGGTATAGTTGGAGGTTGTATAGAATGGCAATTACAGCAGGTTTGGTAAAAGAATTAAGAACGAAAACTGGCGCTGGTATGATGGATTGTAAAAAAGCTTTAAGTGCTACGGATGGAGATTTAGACAAGGCTATTGATTTTTTACGAGAAAAGGGATTGGCTGCTGCTGCTAAGAAAGCAGATCGGATCGCTGCAGAAGGTTTAGTATATTCTTATATTCACGGAAATGGTCGTATTGGTGTATTGGTAGAAGTGAATTGTGAAACAGATTTTGTGGCACAGACAGATGGTTTTAAAGATTTGTGTAAAGATATAGCGATGCAAATTGCTGCAGCAAAACCGGCTTATTTAAAACGTGAAGAAGTACCTCAAGAAGTATTGGATCATGAACGCGAAGTATTATCGAAGCAAGCGTTAAATGAAGGAAAACCACAACATATTGTCGATAAGATGATCGTGGGCCGGATTGAAAAATATTATAAAGAAAATTGTTTACTTGACCAAGAATTTATTAAAGATGCGGATAAGACGATAAGTCAAGTCATTACAGAACAAATTGCTAAAATTGGTGAAAAAATTGATATTCGTCGATATGTTCGATATGAATTGGGCGAAGGCATGGAAAAACGCAATGATGATTTCGTTTCTGAAGTAATGGCACAAGTTAAAAAATAAGTTTATTTGAATAAGAGAACGCTTTATTTGGTGTTCTCTTATTTTCTCATACTATTTGAACAGCACGGGAGGCCTAGATGGAGACGAAACAGTATAAACGCATTATTTTAAAGCTAAGTGGCGAAGCCTTAGCAGGAACAAAAGGATATGGAATTGATACAGAAACTGTTGAAAGAATTGCAAAGCAGATCGCGTTTGTTAATCAAGCAGGTATTCAAGTAGCTATTGTTGTCGGTGGCGGAAATATTTGGCGGGGGTTATCGGGTAGTTCACGTGGAATGGATCGCGTATCGGCTGATTATATGGGGATGCTTGCGACGGTGATGAATGCATTGGCGTTACAAGATGCGTTAGAAAATTTTAATGTTGCTACACGGGTGCAAACGGCAATTAATATGCAACAAGTAGCAGAACCCTATATTCGGCGTAGAGCTATTCGACATATGGAAAAAGGTCGGGTTGTTATTTTTGGCGCGGGTACAGGAAATCCTTATTTTTCTACGGATACAACTGCGGCTTTGCGTGCTGCTGAAATTGAAGCAGATGCTATTTTAATGGCTAAAAATGGCGTTGATGGAGTATATGATAGCGATCCAAAGGTAAATAAGGATGCTAAGATGTTTACTACTTTATCGTATTTAGATGTCATTAATAAAGATCTTAAGGTAATGGATGCTACGGCAACGACACTTTGTATGAATAATCATATTCCTATTGTTGTTTTTAATTTAGATCAGGCTGAAAATATTGTTTTGGCAGCACAGGGAAAAGGTATAGGCACTCTTGTGAGTGAATAACTATAAAGATACGTACATTGAAAAAGGAAGTGATTGTAATGGATGGTAAAGTATTATTGGCAGGATATGAAGAAAAAATGGATAAAACAATTGAAGCATTGAAACGGGATTTTTCATCGGTACGTACTGGTCGTGCAAGTACGAGTTTATTGGATCGAGTTATGGTGGATTATTATGGTGCAGCTACACCTATTAAACAAGTGGCAAATGTGTCGGCACCTGAACCTACGTTATTGACCATTGTGCCGTGGGAACGGAATATTTTAGGTGATATTGAAAGAGCTATTTTAAAATCAGATTTGGGATTAAATCCAAATAATGATGGTACGATGATTCGCCTGGAAATACCAAAACCTACGGAAGAACGGCGGAAAGAATTGACGAAAAAAGTAAGTAAATACGCCGAAGAGTCTAAGGTAGTTATCCGTAACATTAGACGTGATGCAAATGATTCTATTAAAAAGATGGAAAAAGGAAAAGAAGTAACCGAAGACGAAAGTAAAGAAATACAGGATCAAATACAAAAGTTGACTGATAAAAAGATTAAGTTAATTGATGAGCTAAAAAGCAAAAAAGAAAAAGAAGTTATGGAAGTATAATGGAGAAAAAAGTTTTTATTGGCATGCCTTTGGGGTATGCCAAATCTATATTAGAACAAGAAAATATTCCGTATCAAGTAGTGCGTACACGTGCTATTAGTCGTTTTTTTACCTGTGATGAAACGGCGGATTATGTAGTACGAGTAACAGAAGACCAAGGGAAAATATGTCTTTTGGTTAATTATAATTTGATTATGAGTAATTCCGTATTACAAGCTTTAGCAAACGAGGAATAAAAAGATGTTTAAATTTTTGACAGCATTGTTAGGAAATAAAAAAAAAGATGTGGCATCAATAATTGATACAACCAATATACCTACTCATGTTGCCATTATTATGGATGGAAATGGGCGTTGGGCACAGCGGAGAAATCTTCCACGCAGTATGGGACATCGTGCTGGAGCAGATACGTTAAAAAAAATTGTGATAGGTGCACATGAGTTGGGAATTAAAGTCCTTACGGTTTATGCTTTTTCAACGGAGAATTGGAAACGGCCAGAAGCAGAGGTTTCATATATTATGAAGCTTATGGGAGAGTATTTACAAAATCATTTATTGGCACTAGGTGAACATCATGTGCGATTACGTTTTATTGGTGATTTATCACGAATTCCAGATTCGTTACAAGTACAATTGAAAGAAGCTGAAAAAAATACAGCCACGAATGATGGGTTAGTCTTAAATATTGCGATTAATTATGGTGGTCGTGCAGAATTAGTGCAAGCTATTCGGAACATTATTGTGGATGTTCAAGAAAAAGCCGTTTCCCCGGAGGATATTACAGAGAAAATGGTTTCTCATGCTTTGTATACGGATCCTTATAATGAAGTGGATTTAGTCATTAGACCTGGAAATGATAAGCGTCTTAGTAATTTTTTGTTATGGCAAGTAGCGTATGCTGAATTTTGGTATACTCCTGTATGTTGGCCAGATTTTACAATAGATACATTGAGAGAAGCAATTATCGCATATCAACAACGAGAACGTCGATTTGGCGGGTTAAAATAGAATAGGAGATTAGTATATGTTAGGTAAACGAATACTTTCCGGTATAATCGGGGGGTTATTGGCGATTGGTGTGATTTATGAAGGCAATTGGCTGTTTTTTATTGCTATCATTTTATTGACAATGTGGGGTTGGCGAGAATATATTCGATTAGTACGCCATATTTCTGTTAATGTATCCATTCTTTTTGGTTATGGGTGGTTACTTTTGTTTTTAGGGTCGGTTTGGTTTTCACAAATACAGTGTACGATTCTATTGGGTGCTATATTGGTTTATTGGTCTTTACTTCGTCCCATATTCTTTCACAATAAGATTAAATTTGTCGATTCGGCCTATGCTTTTATGGGCTTAGTGTATATTGCATTTGGTTTTACGGCGATGCTAGCACTTCGGTGTAGCTCTCTTGGAATTCACTTAGGATTAGATCAGGTTCCTTTTGGTGTAGATTCAACGAGGGTGATTATGTTTCTACTTATTTTTTCTACTTGGGCTAGTGATACGTGTGCTTTTTTTGTGGGAAAATATTGGGGAACGCATAAATTATGTGTTGCCATTAGTCCTGGTAAGACAAAAGAGGGGATTATAGGTGGTTGTATCGGTACGATTGTAGTGGCTATGATTGTTGCAGTAGTAGGGCAGATTCCGGTTATTCATGGCTTTTTAATCGGAATTATCATTGCAGTTATGGCACCATTGGGAGACCTCATTGAATCGGTATTGAAGCGCACTTGTGGAGTGAAGGATTCGGGTACATTAATTCCTGGGCATGGAGGCGTGTTAGATAGGTTTGATAGTTTATTGGTAGCGGCACCGATGGTATTACTTTATGTATATATCGTTACCTAGTAAGAAGGGGTATGAATGAAAAAAATTATTATTCTTGGAAGTACAGGTTCGATTGGAAGCCAGGCAATGGATGTGATAGAGGCCAATCCCACGGCATTTTCAGTAGTAGCAGTAGCAGCGTATTCACATTGGCAAAAATTGGCGAAACAAATTCTTACCCATCATATCATGTTTGCTTGTATGATTGATCCCGCATCTGCACAACGATTACAAGCGGAAGTGGGTGAGCAGTGTACTGTTTTTGTTGGGCGAGATGGGTTATTGCAATTATTAGATGAGGTCGATGCAGATATGGTATTGACTTCATTAGTAGGAGCGGCTGGGATTGAACCAACCTTAAAGGCTATTGACAAGGGTATAGATATTGCATTGGCGAACAAGGAAACATTGGTTGCTGCTGGCGAATTGGTTATGAAACGGGCAGCAGAAAAAAATGTTGCTATTTTACCCGTAGATAGTGAGCATGGAGCTATTTTTCAATGTTTACAGGGAAGAAAAAGTGAAGAAGTTGATGTATTAATTATTACTGCTTCAGGTGGTCCTCATTTTCATACCCCGAAACAATTGTTTGATGATATTACGGTTTCTTCTTGTTTGCGTCATCCTACATGGCATATGGGAAATAAAATTACGATTGATTCGGCTACGATGTTTAATAAAGGGTTAGAAGTTATTGAAGCTCATTGGTTATTTTCTATCCCCTTTGAGCGTATTCAAGTGGTTATTCAGCCTCAGAGCATGATTCATTCGATGGTGCAATTTACAGATATGTCTGTTTTGGCACAATTGGGCATACCCGATATGCGGTTGCCTATACAATATGCTTTTTCTTATCCCAAACGGTTCGCTGTTAAGGGGGCAAAATCGATTAATTGGCAAACTTTAGGCGAATTGTCTTTTTTTACTCCAGATGATGATAAATTTCCTTCTTTGCCTCTAGCGTATGAAGCAGGAAAAATAGGTGGAACGATGCCTTGTGTACTAAATGCTATAAATGAGGAAGCTGTATATGCTTTTTTACAAAAGAGAATATCTTTTTCACAAATTTTTACTATGGTAGCACAAGGGATGAAAGAACATCAGGTTATGCCAATTATGTCCTTAGCGGATATACAAGCTGCGGATGAATGGGGGCGGCATTGGGCAAGGCAAGTTATTGATAATAGAAAGGATGTGTAGTATGCTCGTTACTATCTTGGCGACCATCTTTGTATTTAGTGTGATCGTGGTCATTCATGAATTAGGGCATTTTATAACGGCTAAGATTACAGGAATGCAAGTGGATGAGTTTGCCGTTGGGTTTGGTCCAACGTTGATTAGTCGGCGGTGGGGCAGTACGCTCTATTCATTGCGTATGATTCCCTTGGGCGGCTTTAATCGCATTGCTGGTATGGTAGATGACAATGGTGTAGAAGATGATACTACGGTAGAAATAGATAAAACCAAGTGGTTTACGTCTAAACCGTTAGCTGCTCGTTTTTTGGTGATGGTAGCTGGTGCGATGATGAATTTTTTATTGGCTATTGTTTTAGTTTGGGGAATTTATTGGGTTGAAGGGACTGTTAGTATATCGACTGAACCTGTTGTTGGTGCGACAATTGCTGATTCGCCAGCTGCACAGAGTAAGTTGCAAGCTGGTGATAGAATCCTTTCTATCAATGGTAACCCCATTCAGCAATGGGATGATATTACGGTGGCATTAGCTAATCATGATAAAGAAGTGCTGACGGTTGAGATACAGCGTCAGGGAAATAGGATCAGTAAAAGTATTATTCCGCATGTTGATGAAACGACTAAACGTGTGACTATGGGAATTTATCCAGTACAAAAAACGCATACCCACTCGTTTGGCGAAGCAGGAAAATTAGCGGTTATACGTGTAGGGCTATTAAGCTCTGTCATGGTGCAAGGTATTTATCAGATGATAGTGGGTAAAACGGGTGCCGATATATCTGGACCCATTGGCATTGCACAGTTGGCTGGTCAAGTAGCTTCTCTTGGTTTTTCTTCATTGTTGATGTTTACGGCATTTTTGAGTACAAATTTGGGAATTATTAATTTGCTACCTATTCCCGTACTTGATGGCGGACATATTATCCTTTTGTTATTGGAAGCCGTGCGTAGGAAACGATTGCCTGAGCGTGCATTGATGTATGTACAAATTACAGGTATGGTTATTTTAGGATCTATATTTCTTTTTTCGTTAGTAAAAGATATATTGCGGTTATTATAGAAAGGACAGAATTACATGAAGGTAAGACGTGTAGCTTTGCCAGTTAAGCTGCGCCATATGGGAATAGGTGGAACCTATCCCATTTCTATTCAGACGATGTCGACAGTAAATCCCAAAGAAGAAGTGGCTGCTGTACAAGATACATTGCGCTTAGCATCCTTAGGTGCTGAAATTATTCGTTTTGCCGTACCAGATATGACGGCGGCAAAAGGATTGCGTGCTGTGGTTGAGGCATCTCCTGTGCCTATCGTAGGGGACATTCATTTTGATTATCGATTAGCTTTACAAGCCATTGATAGTGGTGTGGATGCGTTACGGATTAATCCAGGTAATATTGGCAAAGAAGAACGGGTAATAGAGGTTGTAGAAAAGGTAAAACCTAAGGGGATTCCTATTCGTATTGGTATTAATACGGGGTCTTTGCCGGCGGATATTTTAGCAGCTTATGGCGGGCATCCCAATGCAGCCGCGATGGTAGAAGGTGCTTTGCGGCATATTCGTATTTTAGAGCGATTGGATTATAAACAGATGGTTATTTCTCTAAAAGCGTCAGAGGTTCCGTTAATGATAGAAGCTTATCAGCGGTTAGCTGATAAGGTTCCTTATGCGTTGCATTTAGGTGTTACTGAGGCAGGTTTGGTTAAGGAAGGAACGATTAAATCGGCAATTGGAATTGGAACGTTACTTGCCGAGGGAATTGGCGATACGATTAGAGTATCGTTAACAGGGGATCCAGCGGAAGAAATTAAAGTTGGGAAGGAAATTTTAAGTGCTTTAGGATTGCGTTCTTTTGGTCCTACACTTATATCTTGTCCTACTTGTGGACGGACTCAAGTAAATTTAATTGGTTTGGCTCAACGTGTACAGGAAGCCATTTCTAAGTTGAAAGTACCGATTAAAGTAGCGGTTATGGGCTGTATTGTTAATGGACCAGGGGAGGCAAAAGAAGCTGATTTTGGTATTGCCGGCGGTATGGGGAAAGGCATTGTTTTTTCGCATGGAAAGGTATTGCGTACCGTTCCAGAGGATCAGCTGGTGGATAGTTTATTAGAGGAAATATATGCTTCTTTAGAAAAAAAATAAGGTATATCAATGTAACGCTAGTAGTTGTTTATTTTCCTTGTAAACAGAGTCGTAGAAAAGAGGGAAGTGAAATTTTGCCTAGGATAGAGGCATAGATGTAAGAGAGCAAGGTAATACTTACATATAATAACAGGATATAACGAGTAGAAGGAATAATGTGATAATGATTTAATAAACCTGTACCCATACTTAAAAATAACGGATGAATGAGATATATCGGGTATGACGCATCGCCTAGTCGTTGAAAAAAGGTATGCCAAAATGGAGGAAAGGTATGGCATTCCCAAATGTATAGGCAAAACAGCAACGTTGAAACGGTATAACACATCCCGATAGGACTAAGTTGATGGATGGTAAATACAGCTGACAAGGGATCATAGTGCCATGCATGCATAACGCCGAGATAGGCACTTATCATTCCTGCTGTTGTAACTAGTTGAGCAAAACAAAGTAGTTTTCCATGTTGATGAAGCCAATGAAGTACTATTTGCCAATAGGTGGCGACAAAAGCACCGAATAAAAAGATAAAAAGATAATGGAAAATTAGATAATTTAAGCGATAAGCGATAGCATCGTGCCAAAATGAATGGGCGGGAGTTATCCATATATAGGATGAATAATAATTAAATAGCACATTACTAATAAACAATAGAGGCATGATGAGTCGAGGATATTGATTAATGTAGGTTAATAGATAGCGCCAAACAGGCATGAGCAGATAAAACCATAATAAAATGACGAGAAAATACAAATGATACATACCCAAGCCGTACCAAAGAGATTTCAATATCGCTAAAGGATAAAGTAGTTGCACTTGATGGCTTATGGTAGCAGTGTAGAGAAGATAAAAAAGAGACCATGCTAAATAAGGAATCAAGACTGTTTTCAATCGCTTTTTTATATACTCAAAATAGGAAAAAGATTGGGTTAAAGGATGATTGTAGAATAAACCGAAAGCGGAAAGAAAGAAGAACGCTGGTACGGAATATCGTGACAAAATTTCGAGAATCCCAATTAACCAGATATTAGGATAGGGATTCGTCAATGCAATAGAACCAATGTGAATGGCAATGACACCAAGCATACATAATCCACGCATATTATTTATGGAATAAACAAATCTTTTTGACATTTAGCACCTCTAATTATACAATAAGATATAATGTGGTTATTATATAGGGTTATGTCTATTATAGCAAGTTTTAGTAAAAAACATAGAGAGGGATGTTTTTCATGAATCAAACTGGACAACTTACGCGTACCGCTTTATTAGTAGCACTTACTTTAGTATTACAAGGGATACGTTTAGTATTACCAGTGCCACCACAGGTTAGTTTATTTTTTATTGGTTCGCTCGTTAATGCATGCTTAGTTGTTGCCGCACTACGGTTAAAAGGAAATGGATGGATAGCCATAGCCATCATTACGCCTATTTTTGCTTGGTTAGAGGGTATGTTGCCGTTTCCCTTGTTTATCCCTTTGGTCGCGATAGGCAATCTTGTGTATATTATCATCTTACGTCTATTTAAGTCTTCATCACGCAGTTTGGGAAATATATTGGCAGTCATTGTAAAAACGATCGTATTATTTGGGGGTTTTACTTTATTATTCATGTGTATCAATGTACCACCAAAAGTATCAAAGATGATTTTATTCGCTATGAGTTGGCCTCAACTTATTACGGGAACATTAGGAATTGTTATTGGTCGATTGGTTAGTTCGTATATATCGGAAACATAAGGTGTCAAGTTACGGTTATTTATTGTTGTTATGTTTTGGCTAAGTACATAAAAAGCAAACCGGTATATTAGCAAAAAATGATTTTAATGAAGGAGTATTTTCAATTATGATAGAAATACGACAGCCACAGATACAACGAGAAAAGGCTGTACAGGCAATGCAAACTTTTTTAGAGACCCTCGGCTTAGACCTCAAGGTATTACAGATGGAGAAAACGCCGAATCGGGTAACTGATGCATTTATCAATTTTTTTTCTGGTCTTTGGAAAAATCCAGATGATGAATGGGCACAACCGATTCAAACAGAAGTAGATGGCTTAGTGGCTATTCGCAATATCCGTTTTCAATCCATGTGTGAACATCATTTATTGCCCTTTTTTGGGACAGTACATATTGCTTATTATCCTCATAAAGGAAAGGTTGCTGGGTTTGGTCATTTTGTTAGTGCTGTGGAAACACTGACGAAACGTCCGCAGTTACAAGAACGATTAACACAAGAATTGAGTCTTTCTTTATGTCGTGGTTTGCAACCTGAAGGGGTATTAGTGGTAGTTGAAGCGACTCATTTATGCATGACCATGATGCATGGATCAGCTGGTGATACGAATATTATTACAACGGCAACGGCTGGTATTATTCAAAGTGGTAGTGATATGTATCATCAAGCATGGAATTTATTAATGGAAGGAACGAGTGATGATGGGCGTTGAAATGAGACATTATACATGGACCGATGGAAAAACGTTAACCTTAGGCGAACGGCCTCTTATTATGGGGATTTTAAATGTTACAGCTGATTCTTTTTCTGATGGAGGACAGTGGAATACTGTGGCTAAAGCGATTGCACATATGGAAGAAATGATTCGTGATGGTGCAGATATTATTGATATTGGTGCGGAATCATCTCGTCCAGGTTTTACTCCTATTAGTGCTGTCGAAGAAATTAATAGATTATCACGTTTTTTACCAGATGTATTAGCACATTCAACGGTACCTGTTTCGGTTGATACGTTCAAGGCAGAAACGGCTGAATATGCGATGTCGTTAGGTGCCCATATTATGAATGATATATGGGGTTTGCAATACGCTAAAGAACCTGGAAAAATGGCAAAAGTAGCAGCTAAATATAATGTACCGGTGATTGTGATGCATAATCAAGATACGACAGATTATGGTGATTTGCTTTTAGATATGAAAAAATTCTTTCGTACTTCCGTAGAAATAGCGGTTAAAGCAGGAGTTGATCCATCTCGTATTATCACGGATCCAGGTATTGGTTTTTTTGGCAAAACAACGGAACAAAATATATATATTATCAAACATCTGCATGAATTTACGGCATTACCCTATCCATTATTGTTAGGCCCTTCGCGGAAGGGTTTTATTGGTGATGTGTTGGATCTGCCCGTAACTGAACGGCTGGAAGGAACGGGTGCGGTATGTGTGTCCGGTGTATTACGTGGAGCTTCGATTATTCGCGTGCATGATGTAAAGCCTATTAAGCGTATGTGTATTATGGCAGAAGTACTAAAGGAGAAATAGTGATGGATAGTATTCATTTGCAAGGGTTAACATTTTGGGGATATCATGGTTGTTTTGCAGAAGAAAAAACGAATGGGCAACCATTTTATGTTGATGTCACGTTATATTTATCGTTAGAACAAGCAGGAAAAAATGACACTTTGTCAGAAACGGTTGATTATGGTACAGTATATACTGTAATAAAAGAAATCGTAACAGAAAAATCTTTTTGTTTAATTGAAGCTGTAGCAGAAGATATTGCTCAAACTTTATTGTCTACTTTTGCGATACTAAAAAAAGTAGGGGTAACCGTACATAAACCGCAAGCACCTATTGGTGGATTGGTGCAAGATGTTAATGTGTCTATTGAAAGGGCTGTAAATGAATAGATTTTATCTTAGTATAGGGGCGAATATAGGACAACGGGAACAAAATTTAGCTCAAGCTGTTTTTTTATTACGTGGTGATAATGCTTGCTCGATACAGCACGTTTCGTCATTATATGAAACGATGCCGTGGGGAAAAATAGATCAACCGATGTTTTTAAATGCCGCCTTAACGGTAGATAGTACGTATACGGGATCTGAATTATTGCAGCGATGTTTGCAAATAGAAAAAAAATTAGGACGTATTAGGCAAGAAAAATGGGGGACTCGGACGATAGATATAGATATCGTGTACAGTCGTGATGAGGTCTGTACGAAACCGGATTTACAAATTCCTCATCCTTATTTAACAAAACGTGCATTTGTACTTGTGCCATTACAAGAAATTGAGCCAACATTAGAAATAGAAGGACGTCCCATAGAGGAGTGGCTTACTTTATTGGTAAAAGATGTATCTCAAATACATAAATATAGAAAGGCGAAACTATGGAAAAAATATTAATTGCAGATGATGAACAATTGATGCGTCAATTAGTAAATGACTTTTTAACACCCGAAGGATATGAAGTTATCGAAGCGGCTGATGGTAAAGAAGCGATCGAAATGTATGACAAATATCATCCTGATTTAGTATTATTAGATGTTATGATGCCAGGATATGATGGTTGGACGGTGTGCCGAGAAATTCGGCGTGAATCGATGGTTCCTATTATTATGATTACGGCGAAAGGAGAAGAAATTGACCAATTATTTGCATATGATTTAGGTGTAGATGAATATATTACGAAGCCCTTTAGCCCTAAAATTTTAGTTGCAAAAATCAAGGCGATGTTTCGTCGTTCCACAAAAGAGAGTGAAATGGAACAAGATGGCGTTGCTATTGATAGGGATGCACGACAAGTGGTATTAGATGGAAAGAATATTGATTTAAGTCCTACGGAATATAAGTTATTAAATTACTTAATGAGTAATGCTGGAAAAGCTTTGAGTCGGCGACAAATTTTAAATCAAGTATGGAATTATGAATATTATGGGGATTTACGTACGGTTGATACGCATATTAATCGTTTGCGCATTAAATTAGGGAATAAAGGTTGCTTTATTCAAACTGTACGTGGATATGGCTATCGTTATAATTCAAAATGAAAACATTATCTTTAGGTACCAGAATCTGCTTGTTTATTGGCATTTTTACACTAGTATGTGTGGCGTCTTTAATGCTTGCAATTGGCATTGGCTTTAGACCGTATTTTTCTATGGTGAAGAAAGAAAAAATGCTTTTCGCAGGTTACCAGATAAAAAAATTTTATAAAGAACATCAGTTAAATTACAATGCTTTAGGGCAATTAGGCTATGATTTAGGTGCTGATATTGTTATTGTTCATCAGGGAGAAATTATTTATACGACGTTGCCTATTTATACGGGGCCGGAAGATATTTCATCCGCTAGTGATATTACCTTTTTTATGACTCCTATTGCACCTACGTATTATGGGAGAGAAGAATTACAGTACATCCAAGTACTACGAGATCTATTAGAAGGAAAAAATCCATCGCCTGATAAATTGGATAAAGTGCAGCATTCGCAGCGGAATCGCGAGTTTCAATACTTTAGTTTAGTGGGAAAAATAGATGCTAATACGTATTATATTATTTGTAGTCCCATGTCTACAATTGGGCAATATAGCTCGGTTATTCAACAATTTATTGTTACTATTGGACTTATTTGGATTTTTGCTGCGCTTTGTTTATCTTTCTTTGTTTCGCGTTGGATTACGTTGCCTTTACGTGAGTTACAGCATATTTCAGCGGCTATGGCAAAATTGGATTTCACTAAGAGATGGCGACAAAATCGTACGGATGAAATTGGTTCTCTCGGGAAAAGCTTTAATGATTTAGCAAGACAGTTGCAAGGTGCGTTAGCGGCAAGAAATAAAGTAAATAACCGTTTACAACACGAATTATTTAGGATTAAAGAATTAGAATCGATGCGACAGAAATTTTTATTTGCTGTTTCGCATGAATTGAAAACGCCTTTAGCAATTATTCAGGGGTATGCTGAAGGATTAGAAACGTTATCATTGGATGAAGAGACCCAAAGAAAATATTGTCGTATCATTCAGCGAGAAGCAGGAAAAATGGGTGGGTTTGTAAAAGATTTACTTGATGTATCGCGATTGGAAATGGGAACGTTGGAGTTACAACCTGTTTTTTTTGATTTTGCAGCATTAATTTATGAAGTGCAAGAACAATTTTCACAGGTGATTATGAATAAAAATATTAAGGCTCATTGGGATATTCCTCATAAAATTACTGTTTTTGGCGATCCTGCTCGAATTGAAGTTATTATTAATAATCTTATTAGCAATGCTATTGATTATACCTCACCGAATCATGAAATGCGTGTTTTTGTAGAAGATATTCCCCAAGGGTATCGTATTAATATTTATAATCAAGGTATTACGATTCCGCCAGATGAGCAAAAATTAATTTGGCAACCTTTCTATAAAGTAGATACATCGCGGACACGAAAGATAGAAAGAACGTTTGGTGGACATGGTCTTGGGTTAGGAATTGTTGCGGCTTTGGTTTCGTTACACTGTGAATCTTATGGTATGTGTAATGAAACGGACGGGGTGACGTTTTGGTTTACCCTTAGCAAAGATGAAGCGAAATATAAAAAAAGTAAATAAAAAAGACACTTCTATCATAGAAGTGTCTTTTTTGGTGCGAGTGGAGGGACTTGAACCCTCACGCCGTGAGGCACTGGATCCTAAGTCCAGCGCGTCTGCCATTCCGCCACACTCGCAAGTCTGATGATTATTATAGCATATCATTAAAGGTGGTTCAAGTCATATAGATAAAGTTTAATAGCGCCGAAATACACCAATTACTTTTCCTAGAATAGAGCAATGTTTTGTGTATATTGGTTCATAGGCATCATTTTCTGGTTGTAGTCGAATACAATCTTTTTCGAGGTAATAGCGTTTTACTGTTGCTGAATCATCAAGTAAGGCTACGACAATATCGCCGTTGTGAGCGGTGTTTTGTTGTCGCACAATCAGTAAATCACCTTCTAAAATGCCTGCATCTTGCATACTATCACCTTTTACCGATAATAAAAAGGCGTCATCTTCACCGATAAATTCAGCAGCAAAAGGATAGACATCTTCTACACATTCTTCTGCTAATAAAGGTTCCCCGGCACGGACTTGTCCAACGAGAGGTAACGGCGTTAGTTTTTTTGAACGCCAAGTGCTTTCATCGACCAATTCAATTGTACGATTTTTAGAAGGATCACGACGAATAAATCCTTTGGTTTCTAGTGTTTGTAAATAACCGTGAACAGTAGAAGTAGAGCTAAGGCCTACTTCTTTACAAATTTCTCTTACCGAAGGTGGATAGCCATAGTGATGTATGCAATTACGAATATATTCTAATATTTGGCGTTGCCGTGTTGTTAATGTTGTTTCTGAAGTCATAAGCTACTACTCCTTATATTAATATATTTTAATTATAGCTGATATATAGAATGAATTCAAACGTTTGTTCTATTTTTTGTTGACAGAACGAATGTTCGTTGATATAATAAATTCAACAAACAAACGAACGTTCGTTCTATAAATATAGAAGGAGTGACGATTATGAAACGAGTACATAAAAAAGCTACATATACTATACAAAAAAGAATGGCCTCTTTATTTTGCTTATGTGGTTTTATCTTAGTTGTGGGCAGCCAGTTGGGATGGGTATCTCCTGCTAAAGATATGACGTATGTTACTGTGCAGGTGCATGAAGGTGATACACTGTGGCACTATGCTCATGTTATAGCTGAGCAACATGAAGATGTTCGGCCAGTAGTCGATCGGATTGTTACGATTAACGGTTTGCAAGAAGATGAAAGTTTACAACCAGGGCAAATGTTAAAAATACCAGTTTTGGTTACACAAGCAGATGAAGTTAGGGCAAAACTTAATAGCTAGTGGCAAGAATTTAGACTGTATACTGTATTGAAAAATAGGTTATTCTATCTGTGATACGAGTAAAAACACCAAAAAATAGTGAAATAGATAACACCGTCAGATGATGGTGTTTTTTTTTGCAAAACGATAGGGCTAATGCAAGTATATAGTACAAGGTTACGGTTAGTTCCTTCTTTGAAAAGTTACTGTAAAAAAGAGAGATAATCAGTAGCGGTGAAAAAAATGTCACGTTTCTTAGGATAACGTTATTTTCATGTAGAGGGGCTTATTATGTATAATACCAATAGTGGTGGTGCGACTAAGAATTATTCTAAGGACGATTAGAATTTATCGTATTTATGATAATACTATATCAAAAGAAATGTTATAAAATGAAATGATTGTTGCTTTTATTAAAGAGGACACATATAATATACAGTATAGGTGCGTATTCATATAGAAAGGATGGAAAAAAATGAATTTAGGAATAACTACCTCCGTTTGGATTGGCGTGGATGTAGGAACTACGGGTGTACGGGCAATTGCCTATACAGCAGATGGAGAAAGAATATGTGGCTTTGAAGCATTTTATCCATTGATGACGCCGCATCCTGATTGGGCAGAAGAAAGTCCATTACAAATATATGATGCTGTTGTGGATGTGATTAAGAAGACGTCTCATCAATTACGGTATAAAAATAAAGTATTACAAGGTATTGTGTTAAGTACGGTTATGCATAGTTTTGTAGGGCTGAATAAAGAAAAAGAACCTATTATGGATATGCAAACATGGGCAGATAGTAGAAGTGCTTCTGTGGTACGAGCTATTAAGTCTGATGGTAATACAGAACGTATTTTTTACGAACGAACAGGCTGCCCGATTCATGCATGTTATCCTTTAGCTAAAATTAAGTGGTTACGGGAAAATCAATCCGAATTATTTGCAAAAATGCAATATGTCGGTTCGATTAAGGATTATATTTTTTATCATCTGACAGGTGAATGGCTAATAGATCGTTCAACTGCTTCGGCAAGTGGCATCTATAATGAACATACTCTCGCATGGGATGATGATATTTTATCGTACATAGGTATTAATAAGGAATATATGCCACCAGTCGTATCTACTACTTATCGTAGTGCATTGTCAAAAAACGCAGCTCTTGCAATGGGATTACCTGTGGGGATGCCTGTCGTTATCGGGGCAACGGATGGTGTGTTAGTAAATGTAGGGATTGGTGCGGTAGCACCAGGCCAATTAAGCGGGACGATAGGAACGAGTGGTGCCTTACGGATGCTTATTGATAAACCACGTGTGGACGCACAAATGCGTACATGGTGCTATAATTTAGTTGATAATATATGGGTAGCTGGAGGTGCTATCAATAATGGCGGTATTATTTTACGGTGGTTACGAGATAATATTTGTCATTATGGGGGCAGCACATTGGAACATTTAGATATTGATCCATATGATTTGATGACGATGAAAGCGGAACACGTGCAACCTGGTTCTGAAGGGTTGATTTGTTTACCTTGTTTTACCGGTGAACGAGCTCCGTATTGGAATTCGGAGTTGCGCGGTATGTTTTTTGGTTTTTCCCTAAATCATAGTCGTTCTCATATGATTCGTGCGGCGATGGAAGGAATTTGTTATAGTTTAAATAGTGTTATGTCTGCTTTGCGTGAATTTGACACTATTCAAGATATTCGTGTTAGCGGTAGTTTTACAAAATCAAAATTATGGTTGCAGATGTTAGCGGATATTTTGAATGAACCGCTAACCTTGCCTGATAATAGTGAAGGTGCTGCGTTTGGTGCAGCTGTATTAGGTTTTATTTCTGAAGGCGTATTACACGATATATCTGATACAGCACATTTAGTTCATCCTCAAAAAGTATATACGCCGCAACCTGAAAATAGAGTGATATATGAAGCGTTGTATGGTGTGTTTGAACGATTATACCATCGTTTGCAAGATGAATTTGCGATTATTACAGCATATCAAAATAAATTATAAGTAGGAGGTTTTTTATGATTTTACATACCATAGGCGTGCTTGGCATGGGGGTTATGGGAAGCAATTTAGCACTTAATATGGCTGACCATGGTTACGATGTAGCTGTTTATAATCACACGCCTCAGACAACAAGACAGTTTGTTCGTATGAATCCGCATGAACATATTACGGCGTATTACGATTTGTCTACTTATATCCAGTCATTAGAGCGACCACGTAAAGTGATGTTTATGATTAAGGCTGGGGAGCCCGTAGACACGATGATAGATAAGATTTTACCGTATTTAGAAGCAGGCGATATTCTTATTGATGGTGGAAATTCTTATTTTAAAGATACACAACGACGGGTAAAACAGTGCCAAGAACAAGGCATTCATTTTATAGGTATGGGAATATCCGGTGGTGAAAAAGGAGCGAGACGAGGACCGGCGATTATGATTGGCGGGGCTAAAGAAGCGTATGAAGAAATTCATGCTATTTATAACGATATTGCCGCGAAGGCACCTGATGGCAAACCTTGTTGTGCATATATGGGTTCCGATGGAGCCGGTCATTTTGTTAAGATGGTGCATAATGGTATTGAATATGCGGATATGCAATTAATCGCTGAAGCCTATTTGCTATTAAAATATGTGGGGGCATATGATAATCGTGATTTAGGTAATATTTTTCACCAATGGAATCAAGGTGAACTACATAGTTACCTCATCGGTATTAGTGCGGATATTTTTGCGGAAACGGATGAAAATCATAAATTTGTATTAGATTATATTGTTGATAAAGCGGAACAAAAGGGAACTGGACGGTGGACATGTTTGGAGGGCATTGAGGAAGGGGTAGATATTTCTCTTATTATGGCAGCATGTAATGCCCGAGTGTTATCGCAAGCGGTTGAAAGAGAAAAAGCTAAACAAATATATCCTGCGGGCGATATAACGGTCCAGCATACAGATGCATTTATTGAAGCTGTACGAAGAAGTCTATATGCAGCTAAAATAGTGGCCTATGCACAAGGATTTTCTTTATACAAACAGGCATCACAAGTATATCATTGGCATTTACCGTATCAACGCATAGCGGAAATTTTTCGTGCAGGATGTATTATTCAAGCTGATTTTTTGAGTACGATTAGTCAAGCTTATGAAGGTGATTCCCAGTTGGATAATTTGTTATTTTATCCATTTTTTATTGATCATCTTAAAGCGGGAGAAGCAGCATTGCGGCATGTTGTAGCGGTAGGAATTGCCTCGGGGATTCCTATGCCTGCCTTTACTAATGCTATTACGTATATTGATGCATATCGCAGTCCTTGTATGGGGGCAAATTTAATACAAGGATTACGTGATTATTTTGGCGCACATACGTTTCAACGGATCGATCAAGAAGGGGCAGTACATCACTTATGGCAAGAACACTATAAAAAGTAATCTTAGGCGGAGGAGGAGATGCTCATGACGCTTGCACATATGCAATTATTTCCTTTTTTACGTAGTGTTTATGGGGAATTGACCAAAACAGAAAAACGTATTGCTGATTATATGATGAACAATACGATGCAAGTAATGGATCAGACAATTACAGATATTGCAAAGCATACACAGAGCTCAGAGATTACCGTTTCTAGATTTTGTAAAAAAGTCGGTTGTCATGGACTACAAGAAGTAAAAAGACAACTTGCGACAGGACTTTCAGTAGCTTTAACTGAAGGATATCATGATATACAAGGGGAAGATTCAAGTTATACGGTCATGTTAAAGATATTTAGAAATATTACAGAGGGATTGCAAGATACGGCATCCCTCTTAGATTATGCTCAAATCGAAAAAGCCGTAGCAATCCTGCAAAAGGCGGCTCGTGTAGTGGTATATGGGTTTGGTAATTCCGCAACGGTATGTCAAGATATAGCTACAAGATTTTTGCGATTAGGTCTTGTAGTTCAAGCGTATAGTGATTCGCATATGCAGGTTACATCGGCGACATTGCTACATACGGATGATGTCGTGATTGCCGTTTCACATACGGGACGATCAAAAGAATTGATTCACTCTGTACAAGTGGCCAGACAACGAGGTGCTCGCATTATTGTAATTACTAGTCATGGGCAGTCCTATTTAGCTAAGCTAGGAGATATATGTTTGTGTGGAATGGGAAGAGAAGTTCAATTTGCATCAGAAGCAAGTTCTTCTCGGCTTATTCATATGGCAATCGGGGATATTTTATATGCCCGCTTGACCATGTTACGTTTGTCTAGCTTTAATGAAAATATGGAAAATATGCGGCGAGAAATCCATAAGCAAAAACTACCTTTGTAACGGTATGCAATTATTGAATAAAGAAAATCGGGTTGATGTCTTCCAATTGATACAAATAATGATATAATAGAAACAATCGTTTTTGTTGAGGTAAGTTATATTCCTACGTGTGTTACATCGATATAGTAAGAACATGGCTATAATAAATAACAAAAACGTATACACTTATTTAGGAGGACGCGTTATGTTTCATTGGGATTTGATTCAGTTTGTTGCCAGTGTACCGGGATTATTATTAGCCATAACGATACATGAATATGCACATGCTTTGATGGCTGTAAAAATGGGGGATATGACACCTAAATTTGCCGGTCGATTAACATTAAATCCATTTGCGCATCTTTCCGTGACTGGAACCATTTTTTTGTTATTGCTTCAATTTGGTTGGGCTAAGGGAGTTCCTGTTGATGGGCGTAATTTTAAAAATTACTACAAAGGGGAAATACTTGTTTCTTTAGCAGGTCCGTTTGCTAATTTTCTCTTTGCTTTTATCGTACTAGCTATAGATATATTTTGGATGTCACGGGTTTCGTTTTCTATGCCTGCGTTGGAAATGGTTTTACAACTTATTGTTTTGTATAATATCAATTTTGGCTTTTTCAATTTATTACCTATTCCACCATTAGATGGTTCGCATATTTTATGGTGTATATTGCCGGGGCAATATAGGCGAAAGTATTTTTTCATATTAGAAAAATATGCCTTACTTATCTTCCTTGTTATACTAGCAACGCCTATTTTAGGATATATATTGATTCCTGCACAGCAAGGGATTTTACACTTTTATATGTTTTTATTAACGCCGTTATTATAGGGAAAAATTTATCCCAATGCTTGCGAAAATGGTATAATCATTGACAAAAACTATGTTTTTACGTATAATGAAAATATAAATTAAACTTTTTGACCTTTAGGAAAGTAGAGGGTTACTATGAACAGTGTAAAAACAGCGTTTTTAATGACGTTATTAGCCTGTATTATGATGGCGATAGGTGGGATTTTTGGTGGTCGTTCGGGATTATACATCATGTTCATTATTGCGATTGGCATGAATTTTTTTTCATACTGGTTTAGCGATTCGATGGTATTACGTATGTATCGGGCAAGAGAAGTAGATGAACATCATGTTTTGTATCAGATTGTTGCTGAATTAGCGAAAAAAGCAGAATTACCGATGCCGCGTGTATATATTATCCCGACAGATGTGCCCAATGCTTTTGCAACTGGGCGAAATCCTTCGCATGCCGCTGTTGCTGCAACGGAAGGGATTTTAACATTATTAGATAAAGATGAAATGCGTGGCGTTTTGGCTCATGAAATGTCGCATGTATTGCATAGGGATATTTTAATTAGTACGATGGTCGCTTGTTTTGCTAGTGTGATTACGATGTTAGCCAATGTAGCTCAATGGATGGCTATATTTGGTCGCGGTGGCGATGATGATGATGGAAATAATCCTATTGCTTTGTTGGTTACCATTGTGATTGCGCCTATTGCTGCTGCGTTGATACAGTTTGCTATTTCTCGAACAAGAGAATATATGGCAGATGAAGAGGGTGGAAAATTATGCGATGATCCGATTTCTTTGGCACGTGCATTAGCTAAAATAGATAATTATGCCCATTATAGAGTTATGCCAGGAGCAACAAAGGCAACGGCTCATTTATGTATTATTAATCCACTAGCGGGGATTCGCGATGGCATGTTAAATTTATTTAGCACACATCCATCTACGGAAAAGCGTATTGCAAAACTACAGGAACTTGATCGAAAATTGCATGGATAAGTAGATTTTATGAAGCGGACCAATAAGGTTCGCTTTTTTTTATTTTTGTTGACAATTTGTTGTAATTGCTAGAAGTACCTTTGTAAGTAGTGTATAATACAACCCATACACGAATAAAAGGAGAGAAAATCATGTCATATCAATCGAATAATACTAGTGTTTCAGATATACGTATAGTGAATAGTCGTATGATTCTTCCTTTAAAAGAAAGGGTTTTACAAGTAGCGGGATATGGCAAAAATAGTATAGGCTATGATAAGGGGGAGACCTATTATAGTCAGCTATTGCCTTCTTTTCGAGTAACTGTACAAGCAAAAGGGGCATTCACGTTAGATCTGGTAAATAATCAATTATATGCAGTGCTGACGTTAGGTTCAAGCATTGATAAATGGATTGATCGACAATTTGAAAAAGGAGATTTTTTTGCGGGCTATATAGCTAATGCAATGAGTGATGCTGGATTATATCAATGGGAAGAGCAAGTTTTACAATATATTGAAGAGGCTTGTCGTCAAGCGAATGTGGGTATTATCAAGCGCTATGAACCTGGAATGAATGTGCCTTTAGGGATACAGAGTAAATTAGCTACGGCATTAGCTACTCAGCGGACATTGAATGTTACGTTAGACGAAAAATGTATATGGCATCCTTTAAAAACGATGAGTATCCTTTTTGATATTCGCAAAGGTAGCACGGAGATGAATAGTAAGCATGATTGTAGTCAGTGTAGTCGTGAACATTGCTTTATGAAAGCCGAACCGACAAAGGCGACAGTTAGGATAAATTGTCCGGCGGGAGAAGCGGTTCAGCACTATTTACAAGCACAACAGGTTTTTTTGCCGCATGATTGTGGTGGTATGGGTAAATGTGGTAAATGTAAAATTAGGGTGTTACAGGGAGATATACCGATTACTACTGCTGATAAGCAGGTGTTTACAGAAACTGAGTTGCAGGCAGGATGGCGAATGGCTTGTCAAAGTGTAACTAAAACGTCGACACTATTAGAAGTGCCGAAACAAGAAAATATATATCTTGCTTTAGGACAATCGGCAACAAAAAATACAGATATATCTTCCGTTGCTGATTTAGGGATAGCCATAGATATTGGAACGACAACGCTAGCTCTATCTCTTGTAGATATATCAAAACAACAGGTAATTGATACGATTACGGGTGAAAATGGTCAACGTATTTGGGGAGCGGATGTAGTTAGTCGTATTCAAGCTTCTTTACAGGGAAAGGATAAGGAACTACAGCATATTATTCAACAAAATATAGTAGAATTGATTCGTCGCTTAATGCATATACAGGGAAATCTTTATTCCCATATTCACCATATTGTTATTTCTGCTAATACGGTTATGTATCATTTATTACGTGGTTTTTCTTGTAAAGGATTGGGGAGCTGGCCATTTGCACCAGTTTCGTATGGTGGAGAAACTATTCCTTGTCAACAGATATTACCACAGATACTAGAATTGTCAGGCTGTGACGTAACCTTTTTACCGCATTTAAGTGCATATGTTGGTAGTGATATTACGGCAGGGATTTATTTATGTGACATGACGAAATATAAGGATATATCGTTGTTAGTTGATTTAGGAACAAATGGTGAAATCGCTCTTGGTAATTGCGATCAGTTGCTGGTTGCATCTGCTCCAGCGGGGCCAGCATTTGAGGGCGGTAGTATTCAATATGGTTGTGGCAGTATTCCTGGTGCTATTAGTCAAGTAGAGTTTCGATATGGTTCTTTTTTTGTACGGACAATCGGAAATCTTCCGCCAAAAGGGCTTTGTGGTACTGGTTTAGTTGCTGCTTTAACTGCTCTTAGACGAGCAGATTATGTGGATACATATGGAACGTTAGTAGAACCGTGGCAAGAACAAGGGGTACCGTTGGTACAACAAGAAACGGGAGAATTTATTTATGTTACACAACGTGATATTCGTGCATTACAAATGGCAAAGGGGGCCATTCGGGCAGGAATGGAAATTGTGCTAAAAAAATATGGTATAACATGGCAAGAGATAAAGCATTTTTATGTAGCTGGTGGGTTTGGATATTATCTGCAACCAGCTATGGCAATTGATATTGGGCTATTACCAAGTGATTTAGTTGTACCGATTCAAACAGTAGGTAATACGTCTTTACGAGGTGCTACGGCAGTTTTATATGATCCTTCTTGCATAGAGGAAATGAAAATACTTCGACAGAAGACAAAGGAATGTATTTTGAGTAATGATGCATCTTTCCAAGATATATATATTAACGCGTTGAATTTTTCTGGTGGAATGGTAGTAAAGGAGGAAGTATATGAAAAGAGATGAATTTCATGCATGGCTTAAGGAAGGTATTCTTTTTTTAGATGGGGCAACGGGAACTAATTTACAAGCGGCAGGAATGCCTGTTGGTGTTTGCCCAGAAGCATGGATTTTAGAAAATAAACAGACGATTATTGCACTACAACAGCAATTTGTACAAGCTGGGACGGATATTTTGTATGCACCAACGTTTACGGGAAATAGAATTAAATTAGCCGAATATGGATTGGAAGATAAGATCGTAGAAATAAATACACAACTAGTGTCTTTTTCTAAAGAAGCGGCCCAGGGAAATGCAAAAGTAGCTGGTGATATGACTATGACGGGACAGCAATTATATCCTTTAGGCGAATTGACTTTTGAAGAATTAGTTGATGTTTATCGAGAACAAGCACAGATTTTATATGATGCAGGTGTAGATTTATTTGTGGTTGAAACGATGATGAGTTTACAGGAAACGCGTGCTTGTGTTTTAGCTATTCGGGAATGTTGTGACCTTCCCATTATGGCAAGTCTTACTTTCGAGGCTGATGGGCGAACGTTGTATGGAACGCCACCAGAAGTAGCGGTAGTAGTATTACAAGCAATGGGAGTGGATGCAGTAGGGTTAAACTGTTCAACTGGACCAGAAGATATGGTAGAGATTGTAAAAACGATGCATGCGTATGCATCCATACCTATATTAGCTAAGCCTAATGCGGGATTACCTGAACTAGAACAAGGGCATACGGTATATAAAACAACACCGGAAGTATTTGCTGAAGCGGGAACGGCTTTAGTTCATGCTGGAGCACGGATTATTGGCGGTTGTTGTGGTACAACGCCTGAACATATTAAGGCGTTAAAAGAAGCAATGAAACATCTTTCTCCACTTCCTTATAAGGCAGAACATAGACGAATAGTGACATCAGAGCGAAAGATACAAGAAATTGACTTACATGGTTCATTTTGCGTTATTGGTGAACGTATTAATCCAACGGGAAAGAAAAAGTTACAAGAAGAATTACGAGCAGGTTCCTTGCGTCTAGTGCGTACGATGGCACGAGAACAAGAAGAACGTGGTGCCGCTATCTTAGATATCAACATGGGAACGAATGGTATTGATGAAAAAGATATGATGGTGCGAGCTATTTATGAAGTTACTTCGGTTACGGGTTTGCCTCTTTGCATTGATTCTAGTTATCCTGAAGTATTGGAAGCGGCGTTACGCATTTATCCAGGTCGAGCATTAATTAACTCTATTTCCTTAGAAACAGATAAAATAAAGCAGGTGTTACCATTAGCTAAAAAATATGGGGCTATGTTTATTGCTTTGCCTGTATCAGATGAAGGCATTCCTCAAACGATTGAGGAAAAACATGCAATTATTGAACAAATTGTGGAAAAAGCAAAAGAATTTCATTTAACGGAAGCCGATATTGTAGTTGATGGCTTGGTCGCAACTGCTGGTGCTACGCCTACGGCGGCATTAGATTGTTTGGCTACTTTTACCTATTGTAAAAAACGAAATTTAGCGACTGTATGCGGGTTATCTAATATTTCTTTTGGTTTGCCGCAACGGACATATGTCAATATGACCTTTTTAGCGATGGCTATTTCTGGGGGCTTAAATTTGGCGATAGCTAATCCGTCGCAAGATATGCTGATGAATGTAGCAGCTGCCGCGAATATGTTGATGCATCGGCCTGAAAGTGATATCGCTTATATTAAGCAGATTCAATTGTTTGAAAAACATTTAGCTGAAGAAAAAACGATGATTAAACGAACGCAGATAACGAATACAACATCAACACTAGAATCAGCACCAAAAAAGGAAAATGAGAATAAAGTATATCGTGCCGTATTAGAAGGTGAAAAGGATGAGATTGTTTCTTTTGCTCAAGAAGAGCTTAATAAGGGCATGAAACCAGAAGATATTATTAATCACTTACTCATTCCCGCAATTAATGAAGTAGGGGAATTATATAATAAGCAATTATATTTTTTACCACAATTAATTGCGAGTGCTAATACGATGGAACAAGCGATTTCTTTTTTAGAGCCACAAATCAAGCGTGCATCGAATAAAATGGCAATGCCTACTATTGTTATTGCGACGGTAGAAGGCGATGTGCATGATATTGGTAAAAATTTGGTGGGGTTAATGCTACGTAATTATGGATATCATGTCATTGATTTAGGCAAAGATGTTCCGGCAGAAACTATTTTGGATACGGCTTTAAAGGAACATGCCGCGATAATAGGGCTTTCTGCATTAATGACAACAACGATGATGCGAATGAAAGATGTCGTATTATTAGCAAAAGAAAAAGCTTATACAGGGAAGATAATCATTGGTGGTGCTGCCGTTACACCTAGTTTTGCTGAAGAAATAGGAGCTGATGGGTATTCCAAAGATGCGGCTGATTGTGTAAAATTAGTGAATACGCTATTGGCATAAGTAGTAGCTTTACAAGGAAAGTATCTCTTTCGTTGTAGAGCTATTTTTGTTGCAAAAAGTCAAAAAGTCTAATATAATAAGACGTGAGAATAACCATTTCAATATGCAGAATGTAGGTGATAGACATGAGTGTATTAGCAGACGAAATAGAGAAATTAATTTTGCATAAATTATTAAAAGAAGAAAAAGAAAATGTTATTTTAAAACGAAATGAATTAGCAGATGAATTACAATGTGCACCTTCTCAAATTAGTTATGTTTTAAGCACTCGTTTTTCTAATGCGAAAGGGTATCACGTGGAATCAAGACGAGGATCGGGAGGTTTTGTACGTATTGCGAAGATGAGAAATAAAAAAACGGAGCACTCTCCTGTTGTTGTATCAGAACAAATGCCCGTTATTTCAATTCGGTTGCAAGATCTAGATCGAGTATTGTTTCGTCTATTAAAACAAAAACGCATTACCAACCGTGACGCCGTATTATTGCATCATACCTTTACGGCCTTATTTGCGGAGGTCGATGATGAACAACAGCGATTAGCGGTTGTTAGTCGTATTTTAGAACATATATAAACCGAGGAAATGATATGAAAGATGATAGTTATAAAATACTTCCAGCACTGACACTTTTAAAAGGAGACAAGAAAGCGGTAAAAGAAAGCACACAAGAAATCTCTTTATTGTCATGGAACAATGATTCTAGTGAAGATATGGAACAAGTCGATAATAGAGAGGAGCATATAGCTTGTCCTTTTTGTGGCACTACCTTTGAGTCGTTTCAAAAAAAGGGAATGTTTGGTTGTGCTGTATGCTATGAAACGTTTTCTTCACACATTGCAGCACTAGTACGACGCATACAAGAAGGAGAAAGACATATGGGAAAAGTACCTAATCGAGGACATGGCGTTTTTTCTACTGCACAAAAAGTACGACAATTACAGCAACATTTAGCCCAAGCGGTAGTAAATCATAACCAAAAAGAAGAAGCACATCTTCGGCAACTCATTGATAGTTTAGACGAAGGGATTGGGAAATAGAAATGGGAAACCAACGATTTCAGGATATGTTTGCGTCATGGCAAGAACATGCTCAAGCGGCGTATGATGTCGTGCTTGAAAGCAGAGTTCATATTCATCGAAATATACGTTCGTATGCGTTTCCCTTAGTTGCAACGGCAGAGGTCTTATCGAAGGTTTATCAAGATATTAAGCAAGCTCTATATCTTGCACGTGAAACGGAATTTTATTGTTTACAATGGATTGATATTGATTCGCTTACGGCAAAAGAAAAAGAATGGTTTGTTTCTTGGCATTGGATAACGGCTGAAATGACCAATAGAAAGTATACGGGACTCGCAATTTCTGCTGATGGGGCATTACAATTGCAACTTAATGGAACCGATCATATACAGATTAATACAGCTTGTACAGGGTTTTCCCTTAAGCCACTTTGGCAACGGGCTAATGCTTGTGATGATGCTTTAGAAGAGGTGTTACCAGTTGCTTTTCATCGTAATTTGGGATATATAACGGCTTCGCCCGCACTGTTGGGAACGGGCTTAAAAATTAATATCTTGTTACATTTACCTGGTATAGTACAACAACAGCGGTTACGTTATCTTATCCCTTTTATTACCAATGAAGGATTTTTGCTACAACGAGATGTAACACCAGAAACACATATTTTTCAATTAACAAATCAAGTGACTTTAGGTGTGACAGAACAGGATATAATGGAGCGAATATTCAAAGTAGTGCAACGTATTGTAAATGAAGAACGACAATGTCGTTTGCAATATATAGAAGAGAATCAAGCTGCTTTTATCGATATGGGTAAGCGTGCTTATGCGATTCTTTCGTATGCCTATATGCTTAAACGGTTAGAATGTATGCGTTTATGGAGCCAATTACGATGGGCTGTGGCCTCTCGATATATCGCCCTTCCGCTAATTGCATGTGATCAGTTGTTTTTTGCCGCATGTGATGAAGATATCGCTGATGTAATGACGAAGAATAAGTGCACTTCTATCGAGATAAATAGGGCCGCTCTTGTACAAAAAGTATTAGAAAAATATAAGGTATAGGGATAGCATTATGCGAAAATTAAAAACACAATTTGTATGTACCGAATGCGGTAGTATTAGTAGTCGGTGGTTTGGTAAATGTCCGCAGTGTGGAAATTGGAATACCTTAGAAGAAGTCCCCGTGTCTTCTAGCAATATTTCTTCGCGACAGGTATTACCGCGTCATGGTACGAGTGCGAAACCATGTTCATTGAGTGATATTGAAATGGCTTCACTTATACGTATGGAAATAGGTATTGCTGAATTAGATCGTGTCTTAGGTGGCGGTATTGTCCCGGGATCATTAATTTTATTAAGCGGTGATCCCGGTATTGGTAAGTCAACGTTAGTGTTGCAAATGGCTGCATCTGTGGCTAATAAAGGAAAGGTAATGTACAGTTCTGGAGAAGAATCGGCGGGGCAAATTAAATTGCGGGCAGAACGTTTAGGTATAACATCGTCAGCGATTATGGTACAATCGGATATATCGCTAGATATGATTTTACAAACGGCGATACGTTTACGACCGGTTCTGCTTATTGTAGATTCTATTCAAACGATGTATACTGAAGATTGTGATGGTGCACCTGGAAGTTTAAGTCAAATTCGAGAGTGCACTGTAAAGTTAATGGGATTTGCCAAGACGGAAAATATTTCGGTATTGGTTATTGGTCATGTGACGAAAGAAGGTACGATTGCAGGTCCACGGGTTATGGAACATATGGTGGATGTGGTATTACATTTTGAGGGGGAAAAAAATTATCAATTTCGAGTTTTACGGGGAATTAAGAATAGGTTTGGCTCTACTAGTGAATCAGGATTATTTACGATGACGGAAAAGGGGTTACAAGAAGTGCGTAATCCTTCGCAGTTATTATTAGCAGAACGGACACAAGTGTATCCAGGGGCAGTCATTACGGCTGTAATGGATGGTGTGCGACCTTTGCTTTGTGAAATTCAGGCGTTAACGACACACTCTATTTTTTCCGTACCGAGGCGAACGGCTTCAGGCATGGACTATAATCGGTTGATTATTTTGTTAGCGGTATTAGAAAAACAATTGGGTTTACGGTTGGGTTCTTATGATGTTTATGTTAATATGGTAGGTGGTTTAAAAATATCGGAAACAGCTGCCGATTTGGCAACATTGATGTCTATTTATTCAGCCTTACGGGATACTCCTTTAGATAGAAATACAGTCGTCATGGGAGAAGTGGGGTTAACGGGAGATATTCGACGTATTCCACATGTATTACGACGTATACAAGAAGGTATAACCTTAGGATTTACGACTTATATTTTGCCATATGGCAATAGAGATGACATAATGAAACAAGGCGTTTCCTCTTGCAAAATACATACAGTAAAAACAATTCAGGAAGCAGTACAAATTGCTTTTTCATCGGAATAGGATGAAAGAAGATAGGATACATGATGGATCATGATTTTTAAAGTCAGGATGTGAGATTTATGCATCAAAAAAAACGAAACGAAAAGGAGATTATGCCACGTAACTCCAGGAAATTTAACAGTAAAATTATTGCTGATAATATCATGAAAGGGATCATGGTATTAATTTTTGCTGTTATTTTTGTATTATTGGCTGATCGTTTTATTGGCTCCTCTTTTTTTGATCAAGAAGTGGAAGTTGATTGGTTTAATGGTAGTATTTTTGGTACTACTCTTGCTAAAGCTGCCATTTATGTGCTGGGGGCTATAATAGGTAGCATCATCGGCTTTTTGTTTTCTCCTTTTTTAATTCGTCTTATTTGGCGTTCTATTCATCGTATCGAACTTAGTGTCGGTGATTTTGAAGGGCAGGATTTAGTTATTGGAACTTTGGGATTGCTTTTTGGACTTATTATTGCTAATTTAGTTGGACTTACTTTTTATCGCCTGCCTCTCATTGGTGCGTATGGACCTATTGTATTTAGTGTGATTTTTGGCTATGCGGGAGTTAGTGTTTTTTTGAAGAAAAAAACGGATATATCGGGTGCAATTATGAATTTTCGTATGGGTCGACAAGGTCGCGATAATACTAAAGATAAAACCATAGTAAGTTCAGGAAAATTACTGGATACAAGTGCTATTATTGATGGAAGGATTGCAGAAATTTGTAGTACCGGTTTTATTGAGGGACCGATATTGGTGCCTGTTTTTGTCTTAGAAGAACTCCAATTAATTGCAGATTCATCGGATTCATTAAAACGTATTAGAGGAAGACGAGGCTTAGATATTTTAAAAAAAATGCAAGAAGATAAGCATGTAGAAATACGTATTTTAAATGATGATTTTGATGATATTCAAGGGGTCGATTCTAAATTAGTGCGGCTTGGCAAAAAATTACAAGTAAAGGTGGTTACGAATGACTATAATTTAAATAAAGTAGCCGCTTTGCAAGGTGTTGTTGTATTAAATATTAATGCTTTATCTAATGCCTTAAAAACAGCCTGTATTCCTGGAGAAAACATGTATGTTTACGTAGTTAAGGCGGGTAAAGAGTCGATGCAAGGGGTTGCTTATTTAGACGATGGAACGATGATTGTTGTAGAAAATGGTGAACCCTATATTGGTAAAACAATTGGTGTTGTGGTGACATCGGTTCTACAAACGGCCGCAGGTCGGATGATTTTTGTAAAGGTATTGGAAGCGTAGGTGACATTATTGAATGTAGCGGTGATTGTAGTGGCGGCTGGTTCGGGAAGTCGTTTTGGATATAAGCGAAATAAATTGTTTTTTCCTTTATGGGGAAAACCAGTATTACAACATACATTGAGTCATGTTTTTCAGGCAACCTTAGTAACCGAGGTAATTATTGTCTATGCAGAATGTGATTATGCTGATATAAAAAAAATGGTGCATGAATTACATCCACGGCAAATAGTGAGATATGTATTAGGTGGTAAAGAAAGAGAAGATTCGGTTTATCAAGGCTTATTGGCAACGAGTGAAGCGATGGATATCGTTATGGTTCATGATGGTTCAAGACCGATGGCTGGTCCCGAATATTTTGATCGAGCCGTGCCTGTAATGGAACAGGCGGAAGCTGCGATTTATGCTATTCCTGTTAAAGATACGATTAAACAGGTTTCTCATACAGAATTGTATGGTACGCAGGAAATACAAACGTTAAAGCGCAGTCAACTTATTGCAGCTCAAACGCCGCAAATATTTCAACGTCATACTTTATTACAGGCTCATCAGTATGCTAGAAAGCATCATCTATCAGGAACAGATGATGCTTCACTGGTAGAGGCAATGGGTAAAAAAATTATCGTTTTGCCTGGAGATGAACGAAATCTCAAGGTTACGACACGAGAAGATATCACTATATTGGAAGCGTCGGTACCATGCAAATCAATTCCACGTATAGGCATAGGATATGATGTGCATCCGTTGGTGGAAGGAAAAAAGTTAATACTTGGGGGTGTTTCTATTCCTTTTTCGCACGGATTAGCTGGTCATTCGGATGCGGATGTATTAGTGCATGCCGTAATGGATGCTTTATTAGGAGCTGCGGGATTAGCGGATATTGGAACGTATTTTCCCGATACGGATCAAACATTAAAAGGAATTTCTAGTTTACTTTTATTAGAAAAAGTAAGAGAGATTATTTCTACAGGTGGCTATTGTATTCATAACATTGATGTCATGCTCTTAGCACAAAGACCTAAATTAAAATCATATATCCCGCAAATGATAGAACGTATAGCTATTGCATTACGTATTGATAAAACGGCGATATCTATAAAAGCAACGACGACAGAACATTTGGGGTTTGTTGGTAGGGAAGAGGGAATGGCTGCACAAGCGGTAGCAATGATAATAAAACATAACATGAAGTAATATAGGAGGAATTATAATGGCTAATAAAATTCGAGTTCGATTTGCACCGAGTCCAACCGGACCATTTCATATAGGTGGTGCTCGTTCTGCGTTATTTAATTATTTAATAGCAAAACATACACAGGGAGATTTTATTGTTCGTATTGAAGATACTGATAGAAAACGTTCGACTAAAGAATCGGAAGATAATATAAAAGAAGCGTTACGTTGGCTCCATATTAATTGGGATGAAGGTATTGATATAGGGGGCGATTATGGCCCATACAGGCAAACAGAACGGTTGGATTTATACAAACAGTATACAGATAAGTTATTAGCAGAAGGAAAAGCGTATTACTGTTTTTGTGACACGGAAACCTTAGAAAAGCAAAAACAAGATCAATTAGCCAAGGGTGAAACACCTAAATATGAGGGAACCTGTCGACAGTTGCCAAAAGAAACGATCGATCAATATTTAAAAGAAGGTAGACCGTATGTTATTCGTATTAAAACGCCGTGTAATGAAATTTTAGCTATTGACGATATAGTACGAGGGCATGTTGAATTCGATTCTAATCAAATTGGTGATTTTGTTATTGTAAAATCAGATGGTATTCCTGTTTATAATTACTGCGTTGTTTTAGATGATGCATTAATGAAGATTACACATGTTATTCGGGCGGAAGAACATCTTTCTAATACGCCGCGACAATTAGTTTTATACCATGCTTTAGGTTTTACACCACCTACGTTTGCACATGTTTCGTTGATATTAGGTGCGGATAAGAAAAAAATGAGTAAACGTCATGGTGCGACATCGGTTCAACAATATCGCGATTTAGGATATTTACCAGAAGCTATTTTTAATTTCTTAGGATTATTAGGGTGGACGCCAGAAGGGGAAAACGAGATTTTAAGTCAACAAGAATTGATTCAGCAATTTTCTTTAGAGCGAGTAGCTAAAAATCCGGCCGTTTTTGATATTGAAAAATTGAATTGGATTAATTTTCATTATATGAAGGGGTTGGATGAAGAACAGTTATTGACATTGTGCTTACCACATTTACAAAAAGTGGGATATGTCAATGATGATATGGTTAAAACACAGCATGATTGGTTAAAAGCGATGGTAAGTGCACTGAGAAATCACATTCAATTTGGAGCACAAGTCGTAGAGGCGGCACGTATCTTTTTTACTGATGAATATGAGCCGGAAAATGAAGAAGCGGCAGCGGTTTTACGAGAACCTTCAGCAGCAGATGTATTGCGTATGTTTAAAAAAGAATATACAGACTTAGAAGTAATAACGGCTGATACGGTACGCCCTTTATTTAAAAAGATTCAAAAAGAAATAGGCGTGAAAGGAAAATTTGTATATATGCCTATTCGTGTCGCTTTAACAGGTAATATGCATGGTCCTGATTTAGATGTTATTATTTCCTTGATGGGGCATGATAAGGTTGTGACGCGCTTAATGAACAGTGGCTTAGTGTAAGCTTATCTTGACAGAAGGATTCTTTTTCAGTACC
>NZ_AFUG01000012.1:0-1320 GCF_000221545.1 Megasphaera sp. UPII 135-E | reverse complement strand
TTATCCTAAACAAGTACAGGATTCTCTTCATAAAGAAGCTATTTATATATTGAATAAAATGAACGGAAAAGCAAACGAAATTGTTTCCGCCTTAGACGTGAGAACAGGAGAAATATTAGCTCGTTCAGATGCGGAAGGTATTTTAAAAAGCAGTTTTAATAAAAAACAATATGAAAAGATTATCTTATCGGGGAAGAAAATTGTATTGGTTCACAATCATCCCTGTGGCGGACGGTTCTCTTTTGTCGACATCAAGACCTGTTTTAAAAACGATATGATAGCTGCAAGCGTAGTTATAGGGCATGATGGCAGCGTGAGAATTATCCACGATTTTGACAGAAGTATTGATATTGAAAGTTTGTATAGAAATCTGTATAATGATGCTAAAGAGATTTATCCGTTAAAAAGTAAAGCTGAAGAATATGCCTTGACAAAATTATATAAGTGGGGAAATAAGGAAGGAGGGTTTAAATATGGAAAATTCAAATAAAAATAAAAAACGTTATTTAGAACAAGATGATAGCTCATTTTTAGAACTAACAAAAGAGGAAAGACTTGCAATTCAAAAAGAAGCTGAAAAAGATAATTCCGAAGATAGGTTTAAACGTGAGGATTATCTTATAAAGAAATAAAAGCCATCACACAGAAATGAGTGTGGTGGTTTTTTCTTCTCCTCTTTTGGGGCTTGTCACCTACTTGAAAAAATCATATTCTATGAATAGAAGATATAACAATAATGTAATTTATATAGGAGGTGATTGTCATGCAGGCACTTGATTTAGTAAAATATATTGTGACTAAATGCACAAAGGATAATTGTTCAATCAGTAATTTGCAATTACAAAAAATTTTATACTATATTCAAGTATGGTTTTTGAAAAATACTAACCAAGTTGCTTTTCCCGATGAAATTCAAGCATGGCAATTTGGTCCGGTTGTCCCAGAAGTGTATTATTATTTCTGTGGATTTGGTGCTATGCCTATTTTTTCCACTTATGATATACAAGAAAATATTCTACATAAAAATGTGATTGATGATATTGTAACGAATAAAAGAGCCGTGTCTCCCTGGGATTTGGTTGAAGATACACACGATCCCGAAAAAGCATGGAAACATGTATATGGAAACGGAGAAGGGAACTATCTTACCATTTCTATACAATTACTTAAGGAGATTGGTTAATGGAATTTAGCGAAGAAAATAAGAAAAGTGAAGAACTCCGCGGATTACTAATTTTTGGTTTAGGAGTCCCTTATATGATATGTATAAAGAAATAAGTGAAGAAGAGGAAATGTGACTATTTTTCTTTAAGGAGAGTG
>NZ_AFUG01000013.1:0-13606 GCF_000221545.1 Megasphaera sp. UPII 135-E | reverse complement strand
AATAAATTCCAGGCACTTGCCAGTAAAGATGAATTGGTTGTTGTGCATGGTATGTTAAAGGCCCTGGCATGTGATCTCATGAAAATTGCCAACGATATACGCTGGTTAGCCTCCGGTCCACGTTGTGGCATTGGTGAAATTACGATTCCTGCGAATGAACCGGGTAGTTCAATTATGCCCTCTAAGGTTAATCCGACACAATGTGAAGCCGTGACGATGGTGGCAGTACAAGTGATGGGAAATGATGTAACCGTAGGAATGGCGGCCTCACAAGGTAATTTTGAATTAAATGTGTTTATGCCGGTGATAGCCTATAATATGAATCAATCTATTCGTATATTGAGTGATGCCATCATATCCTTAACGGATCATTGTATTATAGGTATTCAGCCAAAGGAGGAACAGATTGCTCGCAATTTGCATAATTCTCTTATTTTAGTAACGGGGTTAGTGCCGGAAATTGGCTATGATAAGGCTTGTTCTATTGCGAAAAAAGCAGCAGAACGAGGTATGACCTTAAGAGAAGTCGCCTTAGAAGAAGGGATTGCTCCGGAAGTTTTTGATAAGCTGATGGACGTTAAAAAATTAGCACATATTTGATTATGAGAATATAGAAGTATCGCAACATGTATTTTTAAAGTAGAGTAAAAAGGTTAGTCCTTGTTTATAAATGTTACGTATGTCTGTGTAGTGAATATTAGGAGGTATTTAGATGAATCGTATTTATAAGGTTATTTTTAATCGATCAAAGGGGATGTATCAGGTCGTTTCCGAACTGGTTAAACACGGGGGGAAAACGACACGGTCTGTGCATATAAAACACACGTTACGTCTAGCTCTTTGTATTGCTTGCTGTCTAGGCGGTATGGGAACGTTTTCTTCGTATGCGGCAGGGCCAAATGAGAATAATCCGGCTTTGGAACAGCGGATTCAAGAAATATTGGAGCAATTAGCTACTCAACAAAATCTTATTCAAGCACAGGGAAAAGAAATTAAGGCACATAGCACGGCATTAGGTGCCTATGATCAGTCGTTGAAAAATTTTGAAGCATCAGTGAAAGCAAATAAAGACGCTATTAACGATATCACGAAAGATGGCGGAACATTGGATCAAACGATTGCGCAGGTTAATACGATGTTGGATGCGACGGGACAAGGGATGCAGCGACTTCAAGAGAGTCAACGGACGAATAGTGGAGCCATTGCAAAGAATGCCGGAGAGATTAAGGCTAATAAAACCCAAATTGGTACAAATACATCGGCGATTGCTACTAATACACAGGCATTAGCTACATTAAATGGCCCTGACGGAACCATTGCGAAAATCAAGAATGATGTTCAAACGAATAAAGACCAAATAGGCAATAACGCAAAAGCCATTGGAGATATTACGAAACAAGGCGGAACATTAGACACGGCTATTCAGAATGCCGTTCAAAAGTTGACAAGTACCGGCGGTGCAGTGGATACAAATAAGAACGCCATTGCAAAGAATGCCGGAGAAATTCAAGCCAATAAAACCCAAATTGGTAAAAACACAGAAGAAATCGGTAAGAATACAAAAGCTATTGAAGATATCACAAAACCGAACGGAACATTGGATCAAGCAAAGCAAGCGCTTTCCAATGACATTTCGAGTGCAAAAAATGAGTTGTCCGGGAAAATTGATACCACTAAATCTGATTTGGAAAGTAAAATCACTACAGATATTGGTACAGCAAAGACTGAGTTAGAAGGGAAAATAAAGAAAGCACAAGAAGATATCGGTCAAACAAATAAGGCCCTGGAAGGACGAGTAAAGACCAACGAAGGAAATATCGCTGCGAATAAAGACCAAATCGGTAAAAATACAAAAGCTATTGAAGATATTACGAAGCAAGGCGGAACATTGGATCAAGCAAAGCAAGCGCTTTCCAATGACATTTCGAGTGCAAAAAATGAGTTGTCCGGGAAAATTGATACCACAAAGTCTGCTTTGGAAGGGAAAATTGCTACAGATATCGGGGCAGCAAAGAGCGATTTAGAAGGAAAAATAAAGAAAGCACAAGAAGAAATTGGTAAAACTAATGAGGCCTTAGAAGGTCGTGTATCACAAAACGAAAAAGATATCAAACAGAATAAAGAAGATATAAAAAATCTTAGACAGACCGTTAGCGATAATAAAGAAGCGGCCAATACTGCGTTACAAGCAGCTAAAAAAGAATTAAATAAGACCATTGGTGACAATAAAACAGCTGCTGAAAATGCACTAAAGGAGGCTAAAACTGAGTTAAATAAGACAATTACCGATACAAAAGATGAATTATCTAATAAGATTAACACCACTAAATCTGCTTTGGAAAGTAAAATCACTACAGATATTGGTACAGCCAAGACTGATTTAGAAGATAAAATAAAGAAAGCACAAGAAGAAATTGGTAAAACCAATCAAGCCTTAGAAGGTCGTGTATCACAAAACGAAAAAGATATCAAACAGAATAAAGATGATATAAAAAATCTTAGACAGACCGTTAGCGACAATAAAGAAGCGGCAGATAATGCGTTGACAACAGCTAAAAAAGAATTAAACAAGACAATTAGCGACAATAAAGACGCGGCTAATACTGCGTTAAATTCAGCAAAAAGTGAATTGTCCACTAAGATTGATACGACTAAGTCTGATTTGGAAAAGGTGATTGGCGATAATAAAAAAGCGGCTGATACGGCGTTAACAAAAGCGAAAGAAGAATTAAACAAGACAATTAGCGATAATAAAGATGCAGCCAATACTGCGTTAAATTCAGCAAAAAGTGAATTGTCCAGTAAGATTGATACGACTAAATCTGATTTGGAAAAGGTAATTGGCGACAATAAAAAAGATGCCGATACTGCGTTAACAACAGTCAAAAATGATTTGCAAGGAAAGATTGATACCACCAACCAAAATTTGAATCAAGCTAAAACGGATTTGACGAGTAAAATAAATAAAGACGTAGGCGATGCAAAGACAGCATTGTCAGGTCAGATTTCCGGTGTACAAAGAACTTTGCAGGGAGAAATTAATGCAACAAATCAGACGGTGGCTAACAATCAGCAGAAAACAGATGCTAATTTCAAGAAACTTGAAGAGTTTATTAATAAAAGAGTAGCCGGACAGCAGGCCGGGCAGAAAAATTTAGGCTTAGATCTTGGTGAAACTGGTCAATTGGGATTTAGATATTTCCGTACTAGCATGGATAATAAGCACGATGCAAATCCAACAGGTGCTGATTCTATGGCCATCGGTGTGAGCACAACTTCAGGTAAAGGTGCGATTGGGATTGCCGCCGGCGGAGAAGAAGGGCGCCTTACAGCAGGTGGTGAAAACTCCATTGGTATCGGTAATGGCGTAAAAATTGATGAAAAGGAAAATGGTAATACCATCGCCATCGGTACAGCGGCGAAGATTCTTGAACAGTCTGAAGGTGCCATTGCCATCGGTAATGCTGCTAAGATTGTATCTACTAATAAGAATGCCATTGCTATCGGGGCAGAAAGTCAGACTTATGCAGAAGAAACGATGGCATTGGGACATAGTGCCAAATCGCTTATGACAGGGAGTCTTGCTATCGGTCAAGGTGCACAGGTGGGAGAATATATCGATCCGCCCGCTATGGATGGAGAAATGAAAATTGATGGGCTTGGCAGCGGTATTGACGGGATCGCTATCGGTCATAACGCACAGAGTATGTCTGATTCCACTATTTCTATCGGTAATCAGGCCGGTCTTGGCATGAAAAAGACCGGTACGATTCCGTTGGCAGCTTCGCATGTTATTATCGGTAATCAAGCCGGTAACAATTTGGAAGGGTTGGAAAATATTGCTATTGGCTATAAGAGCGGCGGTAATGTACAGAGCAATTACAATATTTCCATCGGATCTGAAGCCGGCAGAAATATTATCGGGAAACGTGAAGAATCCATGGGTAAGAACGTTTCTATCGGCTATCATGCAAATTTCAGAAAAGCGGTGACGCAGCCGGAGCAAGATGAAGAGGAACCGGTTCCGGGAACCGAGGTGGATCCAACACATCCTAAGGAAAAGAAAATGAAAATTCCACGTATTGCTGAAGATTCAGAAGCAATTCGTTTGGTTCAATCTACGGCTATCGGGAGTGAATCATTAGCAGCTAACAACGGTACTGCCGTAGGTTATCAAGCACAAGCATTGGGCAATGGTTCAGAGGCTTTTGGGTTTAATGCTGTTGCGAGAGGGGAAAGTTCCTTAGCCTTAGGTACTGGATCTAAGGCAATGGCCGGAAATGTGGCGATTGGTTCAGGCTCAATAGCGGACGAACAAGATGTGAAAGATAAACATGCCCGTTATACAAATTCAACGGCGGAACAAAAGGTTGTTTCTGTGGGCAGCAAGGGAGAACATGTTCTTCGGCGGGTGACGAATGTGGCAGATGCGGTGGATGATAATGATGCGGTTACCCTGGGACAATTGCAAGCAGGAATTCAACAGGCAATTAATGATATTAATGTAAAAGCACAGGGAGATGCGTTTAAGTCAGGAATTCATTATGATCCGGCATTAATTGGCGGAACGCCTAGCATTACGTTACAGCCGGGGGATGAAAAAACAGGTACGGCCATTCACAATGTGGCAAAGGGTGTGCATGCGGGTGATGCCGTTAACCTAGCACAACTTAAAGAATATACAGAAAAAGGAATGGGGCATTATTTTTCTACTCATTCATTAACGCCAAAGGGCAATTTCGCCAATGAAGGTGCTACGGGTGAAAATTCGGCAGCATTTGGTATAGCTGCAGTGGCAAGTGCTAAAAATAGTGCCGCTATGGGTAATTATGTTCAAGCACAAGGCGACGGTAGTTTGGCTATTGGTACAGGTTATTGGCATGAAGGGGATAAATCACAGTTAGAAGGCACGACTGAAGAAGTACAGCCGATTATGACGCAAGCATTTTCTAACTATCGTTATAATGTAGCCATTGGTGCAGGTGCACAGACAGAAGGCAATTATAGTATGGCCATCGGTACTCGGGCGATGACGAGAAAAAAATATCAAAAAGAAGGAGTAAACAATAAAGGGGTAGATTATGCTCTGTCCATGGGGTATTTAGCTACTGTTTATGGTGAAAATGGCATTGCTATCGGGCATTTGGCAGAAGCTCATCAAGCGGAAGGCATAGCTCTGGGGCATGAATCATGGAGTCTTCGTGATAAAGCGATCGCTATCGGCAATCACAATACGGCATTGGGCAGAGAATCTGGCACAATGGGTACGCGTAATGGTGTGTCCGGAGATAATACATATGTCATCGGGAATGACAACATGAATTTGGCAGATGATGATCGTAAAAATGTATTGGATAGTATTGCAAGACCCTTAGAATTAGGTATTACCGATGAAAATTCTACCGTTCTCGGTAATCAGAATACCATGGTGTCTAAATTTAAGACGCTTAAAGGATTAGACGGAGAAACGGAGTACCAGGGGATTGAGCGCGGTCAAGATAATCACATTGTAGGTAATTATAATAAGTTAACAAGAACTAATAATTCCTTTGTTACCGGTAGTACGAATGAATTAGTAGAAACCACATCCACATTCCTTGTAGGGAGTAACAATAAATTAACGAATAGTAATACGCTTTCCGGTGTATTAGGTGCTACCAATACGATTACAGGTAATAATACAACCACTTTGGGCAATGAAAACAAAATCAGTGGTAATTCTGTAAAAACCTTGGGTGAACGTAATGAGGTAAGTGGTTCTAATTTAGCAGTTATCGGTAATGATAACACACAGGTTGCTGGAGAGGGATCCAATGTATTCGGTAATGCCAATACCGGTGTTAATACTGAAAATGGTCATGTTATCGGCTTCTCGAATAAGGCAATTGCCGGCATTAATCAACAAGTGTTGGGTAGTTTCAATGACACTATTACCGGTAAGAAAACTCATGTTATCGGCTTTACCAATACGAATGTGTCCGGTGAAGATCAACGCGTTATCGGTAATGAAAATAATAACATTACGGGGAACCGCAATACCGTCTTAGGGAATAAGAATAAAGAGGTTACAGCAGCAGCAGAAGATACACAACTCATCGGTAATGAAAACGCGTCTATTTCTGCGGCGCAGGCACAAATTTTAGGGAATAGTAATACGAAGATTTCTACGAAGAGTGGCCACGTTATCGGCAATACGAATAGCGCTATTGATGGTGAAAAACTCTCTGTTATCGGCGATGAAAATAGTAATGTAGCAGGAACACAGTCTCTTCTTTTCGGGTATAAAAACATTCAAGTAGAGGGAGTTACAGTTAATGCTCAAATTATGGGTAATGCGAATAGTAAGATAGCGGCAAATCGAACACAGATTATAGGTAATGCTAACGAGGTTAGAATCATTAAAAATATCACAGAACAGGGGACTGAAGGTCAAGACATACCTAAAGAGGTTTCGGAAGCGGTTAAAGACGCACAGGTCATGGGGAATAACAACAAAGTACATAATGATTACGTGCAAGTCTTAGGTAACCATATTACGACTACGCTGGATAAGTCTGTATATTTGGGCGATAATGCTGCATACAACGAAGATGAAACACTATCTGCTACGAATAAAGACTATACGAAAGATTCCATTTATGGCTATGCCTTTGCAGGTACCAAACCGGTAGGTGTTGTCACAGTGGGCGCAAAAGGAAATGAACGCCGTATTCAAAATGTAGCTTCCGGATTGGTGGCAGCCACAAGCACTGACGCAGTGAATGGTAGTCAATTATATCAATTGACACGTCCGCTCCATTTCGCCGGAGATGATTCTACATGGGGCGAAAATGATGACCATGAAAAGGATACAAACGTACTTCATCGCGGATCAAATCAGAATATTACGATTAAGGGTGGCGCAGATGTAACAAAACTCAGTGACAACAACATCGGCGTAGTTGTAGATCCTGCACAGAATACGATGAATGTAAAATTGGCTAAAAATCTAACAGATTTGGAAACAATTACATTCGGAAAAGACGGCACGTCGATGAAAATTGACGGTACAAATCAGTCTATTTCTAACATCAAGAAAGTGACATTCGGTGCACCTGACAGCCAAGACAGTTTGGTTGTGGACGGTGAAAAGAAAATTATCAGCGGCTTGTCTAATACGACATGGACTCCGAAAGATAAACGGGACGACGCCACATTTGACAGAACGCAAGCAGCGACACAAGGTCAATTAGCAGACTTTGAAAAATCGACACAACGCGGATTCGATGTGTATGTTAATAACGATGAAGCTGACAACAAGTTCACTGTACAATTAGGTGATGAAAAGAAAAATGATGCCTTTGGCTTCTTGGCAGGTAACAACCTTACTGTTTCCCAAAAGGATAAACAGATTACCTATGCCTTGAAAGATGATTTGGCTGTCGGTAAAGAAGGCCAAGGTGGTAAGGATGGATCTCTTACTGTACATGGTAAAGAGGGTGAAACAGTTGCCATTAACGGTAAAGATGGCAATGTGACCATTGAAAGTGCCAAAGATGGTGAAAGTAAAAAGAATACGATTACGATGAACGGCAAAGATGGCACTGTAGGCATTAAAGGTAAAGATGGTGCGACTGTTGTGATGAACGGTGACGGAACCATTGTTGCTAAAGGCAAAGGTGAAGATGGCAAGCCGGGTGCCTCTGTCACTATTGATGGAAAGAATGGTATCACCACTATTGAAGGTAAGACTGACGATAATAATCAAAAAAATACGATTACCCTTAATGGTAAAGATGGCAAAATGGGCGTTACCGGCAAAGACGGCAGTAACGTTACATTGAATGGCGAAAACGGTTCTATCGGCATGAATGGTAAAAATGGTACGAATGCAGTAAGCATTACCACACAAAATGGTACTGTTGGTGTTGATGGCCAAGATGGTACGACTCGTCTTGTGGTTAAAGAAGGGACAAAGGTACATGAACTCGCAACCATGAACGATGGTATGAAATTCATGGGCGATGCTGGTACTGAAGATAAGTTGAAATTAAATGAACAACTTACTGTCACCGGTGGTATCGCTGATACTACTAAATTAAGTCAAGACAATAACATCGGTGTCATCGCTGATGGGAAGAAAGCATTAACCCTTCGCTTAGCAAAAAATATTCAAGGTCTTGATACCATTACATTAGGTGATGCAGAAGCACCAATGAAAATTGATGGCACGAACAAAACAATCAGTCGTATTAAAAAAATGGTATTCGGCGTAGCGGATAGTACAGATAGTTTAATTATGGACGGTGAAAAGAAAGTTATTACGGGACTTTCCAACAAGACCTTGCCGACAGATTTGAAAGATCTAAAAGATGATCAAGCAGCAAGCCAAGGACAATTGAAAGAAGTGTTGTCTAAAATTGGAAAGAATATCGATGACAGTGCCGATTACCGATTGGTACAAGATGAAACTGCCACAGATAAGAAATATAGTGTGAAGGATGATGGCGAAGTTGTATTGACCGTACAAGATATTAAACATCCGAAAAATAAAGATACGGTAACGATTAAAGATGTAGCGAAGAAATCTGATTTAGATAAGGCCGACACTAAGTTTGAAGAGTATGCAGTTAAATATGATAAAACACCGGAAAATAAGGTTAATAAAAATTCCATTACCTTGGAAGGTGATAAAACTACTGGCACCATTATTACTAATGTAGGTGCTGGTAGTGTCACTGAAACTAGTAAAGACGCTGTCAACGGCAGTCAATTGTACAAGACAAACCAAGGCTTTGATGTATATATTAAAGATAATACCGATAAATTTAACGTAGGTTTAGGGGCAGATGACAAAGATGCCTTCGGTTTTGATGCCGGAAACGGCCTTGCTATTACACGCGATGGTAAGAAGATTATCTACTCCTTACAAGATGACGTTTCAGTTGGTAAAGCTGGAGACAATGGCAAGGACGGCAAAATCACTGTCAACGGTAAAGACGGCGAAAAAGTTACTATTAACGGTAAGAACGGTGAAATCGGCATTCAAGGACCAAAAGGTGCTGATGGTAAGTCGAATAGCGTTACTATTTCCGGTAAAGACGGTACAATTGGAACAAATGGCAAAGATGGTAGCTCGGTTGTATTGAACGGTAAAGACGGATCCATCGGCATGAATGGTAAAGATGGTAAAAATGCGGTTACTATTACCACTGGAGATAGTAAAGTAGGACTTGACGGTAAGGATGGCGAAACCCGTATTATCGTTAAAGAAGGCAACCATGTGAACGAAGTAGCCACCATGAATGATGGGTTGAAGTTCAAAGGCGATGATGGCACAGCGGTAGGCGTAAAATTAAATAATCAAGTGAATATCGTTGGCGGCGCTAAAATAGTTAAAGATCATGAAACCATTACCAACTTGACTGATAATAACATCGGCGTAGAATCCATTGTAGATGAAACAGATGGTAACAATGCGAAGATGAAGATCCGTTTGGCGAAGAACCTTTCTGATTTGGAAAGCATTACCTTTGACAGTAAAGATAAGACGACTCCGATGAAGATAGACGGCAATGCGAAGACTATCGAAAATATCAAGAAAATGACATTCGGTAAAGATGGTAGTACCGATAGTGTTACCGTAGATGGAGAAACAAGGGTAATTACCGGACTTTCCAATACAACATTGCCAACTGATTTGAGCAAATTAAAAGATGATCAAGCAGCGAGCCAAGGTCAATTGAAAGCAGTTTTGAATAAAGCGACTGCTACCGATGATTTCTCTGTTAAGTATGATAAAAAAGATACTGGTGAAGTCGACAAAAATTCTATTACCTTAGGTGGCGATACAAATGGTACCGTTATAAAGAACGTAGCTAATGGAAAAGTAGCAGCAGACAGTAAAGAAGCCATTAACGGTAGTCAATTACATGAAGTTAAAAATAATTTAACCAATGAAATTAATACAACCAACCAAAATGTTACTAATGTAACGAATAATTTAGGAAAGACCAATAAAGGCTTTGATGTATATATCAAAGAAAATACCGATACCAATAAATTTAACGTAGGTTTAGGGGCAGATGACAAAGATGCCTTCGGTTTTGATGCCGGAAATGGTCTTGAAATCAGCAAAAACGGTAAGAAGATTACGTATTCCTTGAAAGATGACATCGAAGTCGGCAAAGAAGGACAACCTGGACAACCTGGACAACCTGGCAAAGATGGCAAGGTGACTGTCAATGGTAAAGACGGTGAAAAAGTTACTATTGACGGTAAAGATGGTAAGATCGAAAGCAAGGCGAAAGATGGTACAACCGTTACAGTAAACGGTAAGGATGGTACAATTGGTGCGAAAGGACCGAAAGGTGCTGACGGTAAAGATGGCGCGTCTGTTACGATCAACGGTAAAGATGGTACTACGATTATCAATGGTGCTACCGATGAAAACGGTAAGAAAAATACTATTACCTTAAACGGTAAAGACGGTACAATGGGCGTTGACGGAAAAGACGGCAACGGTGTCACTTTGAATGGTCAAGACGGTTCAATCGGAATCAAAGGTAAAGACGGTACGAATAAAGTACAAATTACCACGAAAGACGGTAAAGTCGGCGTTGACGGTAAAGATGGAGATACACGTCTTGTTGTCAAAGAAGGCACGAAGACGCACGAATTGGCAACGATGAATGACGGAATGCAATTTGACGGTGATAATAGTGGTACAGTTAATAAGTTGAAGTTAAATCAGAAACTTACTGTTACCGGTGGAATTACAGACAATGCAAAACTGAGTCAAGATAATAACATCGGCGTTATTGCAGACGGCACATCTACATTGACACTCCGTTTGGCTAAAGCAATCAAAGGTTTGGACAGCATTACATTAGGCACCGGTGATACAGCGATGAAGATTGACGGCAATGCGAAGACAATCAGTAATGTAAGTACAATTACAGGACTTACTAATACGACTTTGCCTGATGATTTAAGTACGATGAAAGTCGATCAAGCAGCGAGCCAAGGACAGTTGAAATTATTAGCCGATAAAGTACAGACAAATGCCAATGCCATGAGTGATTATCGTTTGATTGGTAATGAAGCGGAAACAGATAAGAAATATAGTGTTACTGATCATAATGAAATTGTATTGACCGTACAAGATAAGAAGCATCCGGCTAAAACCGAAACGGTTACGATTAAAGATGTGGCGAAGAAATCTGAGTTAGATACAGCGAATAAAAAATTCACTGATTATGCTGTGAAATATGATAAAAATGGCGATACCGTGAATAAAAACTCCATTACGTTGGAAGGAGGAGATGCCGGTACCGTTATAAAGAACGTAGCTAATGGAAAGGTAGCAGCAGATAGTAAAGAAGCCATTAACGGTAGTCAACTCTATAAGACCAACCAAAATGTTACGAATATAACGAACAATTTGGACAAGACCAATAAAGGCTTTGACGTATATATCAAAGATAAGACGACAGATAATACCTTTAATGTAGGCTTAGGGGCAGATGAAAAAGATGCCTTCGGTTTTGATGCCGGAAACGGCCTTGCTATTACACGCGATGGTAAGAAGATTACCTACTCCTTACAAGATGACGTTTCAGTTGGTAAAGCTGGAGAAAAAGGTAAGGACGGTAAAGTCACTGTCAATGGTAAAGATGGCGAAAAAATTACCATCAACGGTAAAAATGGCGAAATCGGCATTCAAGGACCAAAAGGTGCTGATGGTAAGACAAATACCGTTACTATTTCCGGTAAAGATGGCACGATTGGCGTTCAAGGTCCAAAAGGTGCTGATGGTCAAGACGGCAACAGCGTTACGTTGAACGGTAAAGACGGTTCCATCGGTATCAAAGGTAAAGATGGTAAGAACAAGGTAGATATTACTACCGGAAATGGAAAAGTAGGTCTTGACGGTAAGGATGGCGAAACTAGAATTATCGTTAAAGATGGTAACCAGAACAATGAATTGGCAACCATGAACGACGGACTCAAATTTATGGGCGACAGCGGTACAGCCGTAGGCGTGAAATTAAATAATCAAGTGAATATCGTTGGCGGTTTGGCTGCGGAAAAAGAAGGGAATAAAGTCACGAATTTAACTGACAATAATATTGGTGTTGAATCCGTAGTAGATGATCAAAATAATAAAAATGCAAAACTGGTCGTACGCTTAGCGAAGAACCTTTCTGATTTGGAAGGTATTACCTTTGATAGTAAAGATAAAACAAATCCAATGAAGATTGACGGCAATGCGAAGACTATCGAAAATATCAAGAAAATGACCTTCGGTCCATCGAGTAGTACAGACAGCATCACTGTAGATGGAGAAAATAAGGTAATTACCGGACTTTCCAATACAAAATTGCCAACTGATTTAACTAAAATGAAAGCGGATCAGGCAGCGAGCCAAGGACAATTGAAGGAAGTCTTAGATAAAGCAACTGCTACCGATGATTTCTCTGTTAAGTATGATAAAAAAGATACTGGTGAAGTCGACAAAAATTCTATTACCTTAGGTGGCGATACAAATGGCACAGTTATCAAGAATGTAAAAGCTGGCGATGTATCTGAAAACAGTAAAGAAGCTATCAATGGTAGTCAATTGTACAAGACAAATCAAGGTTTTGATATTTTGGTAGGTCAAGATACAGCCGATAACAGAGCTAACGTTGCTTTAGGTCAAGATAAGAAAGAAACTGTCGAATTTGCTGCAGGTAATAGTCTTGAAGTCACATTGGATAAGAATGCTAAGAAAGTTACCTATTCTTTGAAAGATGACATCGAAGTCGGCAAAGAAGGACAACCTGGACAAACTGGCAAAGATGGCAAGGTGACTGTCAATGGTAAAGACGGTGAAAAGGTTACTATTGACGGTAAAGATGGTAAGATCGAAAGCAAGGCGAAAGATGGCACAACCGTTACAGTAAATGGTAAAGATGGTACAGTGGGCGCTAAAGGCACAGACGGTACAACTGTTACCATGAATGGTAAAGACGGTACGATTGGCGGTACAGGTGCAGACGGCACAACTGTTACCATGAACGCGAAAGACGGCACAATCGGTGCCCAAGGACCAAAAGGTGCTAATGGTAAAGATGGCGCGTCTGTTACGATCAACGGTAAAGATGGAATTACAACGATTACTGGTGCTACCGATGATAAGGATAAGAAAAATGTCATCGCTCTTGACGGTAAAGACGGCAAGATGGGCGTTACTGGCAAAGACGGCAATAGTGTTACATTGAACGGTCAAGACGGTTCTATCGATATGAAGGGTAAAGACGGTAAGAATGCTGTCAATATTACTACAAAAGATGGCACTGTTGGTGTTGATGGGCAAGATGGTACTACTAGAATTGTCGTTAAGGATGGCGATAAAACTAACGAATTAGCCACTATGAATGATGGTATGAAGTTCATGGGTGACTTTGGCACTGAAGATAAGTTGAAATTGAATGAACAACTTGCTGTCACTGGTGGTATCACTGATAAAGCTAAGTTGAGTCAAGATGACAACATTGGTGTTGAAGCAAATGGTGCTAAAGGGTTACTTCTTCGCTTAGCGAAAGAGCTTAAAGGCTTAGATGGCATTACCTTCGGTGCTGGC
>NZ_AFUG01000014.1:0-15961 GCF_000221545.1 Megasphaera sp. UPII 135-E | reverse complement strand
TATATATATATNTGCTTTTTATTTATTATGTATTAGTGTATTTTAAATCGGTTTTAAGAAGTTCTTCGCCATTCGCAGAAAAAAGAATCGTTCCACTTACTTTTTCCCTTGCCAACACATGAGGCAGCCATATCCTATCGGCTTTCCACATGTATGTATATGGTATCGCATCTAACGCAAACCATTGCGGCAACATTTCTTCTGATTCTATAGGCGTGCCTTGAAAAGAAGTTGCAATATACACATATCCCTTATGATTCCAATCTCTATTATTTTGAAATTCAAAAAACAGTATTCCATATAATACTAGTTCTTCCGGGGTAACATGCAAGCCAACTTCTTCTTTTACTTCTCGTATAGCACATGCTAGATATGATTCTGAGCCTTCCAACTTGCCTCCAAAACCATTCCATTTGCCTACACCAAAGCCTCGCTTTTTTTTACCTAACAAAATATCACCAGTTATACTAATAGGAAACACTAAAGATGTATCTCTCATTTGCGTTGCCTAAAATATTCATACTCTTTAGCTAGTTCGATTAACATATCTGAAATTTTCCATGTAATATTGTATGAAGTTAACATAGCTTTTAATGGTACGCTCTTCAATGAACTGCCTCTAATCGCATCTAACAATGTATGCACATCTTTATTTTCAAAGCCGCAAAGAACAATAGCCTCTTTTGTCACCGGTTCTTCAATGATAATATCTTCATTGTCCATATTATCGGTAGTTTGATTTTCATTGTTTGCTGCAATTTGTTCTGTTATCGCCTTGATCTCTTGCTCAGTAAAGCCTACTACTTTTCCTAACGGTTCTTCTTTATCTAGTTCAGTAACTGCTTTAACTTGAGCTTTGACTAACAGTGATAATCGTTTTAATTGTTTCAACCGCTCTTCATTAAAATTAATGGCTAACACACTCTTTTTTACCATATCAATTCCTCCGAAAAAAAGCCGTTGCAGTTTCCCACAACGGCGTAATAACATCCCCTTACCTTCACTAAGTGGGACTATTCAACTTATACTAATTCGATAATAACCATCGGAGCTGCATCACCTTGACGCACGCCAGATTTAATAATCCGCGTATAGCCGCCTTGACGATCTGCATATTTACCAGCGATTTCATCGAATAATTTTTTTACTACACTTTCATCCATCATGTATGCTAGCACTTGTCGACGAGCATGTAAATCTCCGCGTTTAGCTAATGTTATCATTTTATCTGCTATTTTACGAAGTTCTTTTGCCTTTGCTTCTGTCGTTTCAATGCGTTCATGCTGGAATAACGAGGTAACAATGCTACGCAATAAAGCTTTACGAGCAGAGCTGTCACGTCCTAACTTTCTATAAGCCATCGTTCATCCTCCTCGAACTATTCTTCGTTAGATTTCAGATCAAATCCGTAATCTTTAAGTTTTTCAATGATTTCATCAACGGACTTTCTACCTAAATTACGTATTTTCGATAAATCATCTTCTGTCCGTTCTACTAAATCCCCTAAAGTATAAATATTGGCCCGTTTCAAGCAATTCGATGCCCGTACGGATAAATCCAAGACATCTATTTTTACTTGCTCTAATTCTGGTCCTTTATCTTCTTCTTCTTCTTCTCCCTCAAGAGTCGTAAATGGTGCTAATGCTTCATTTGCAAGTGGATCACTTGCAATCTTTTGAAAATAATCCAAATAGCTTACCATAATCGACGCTGCTTTAGCAACCGCATTTTCTGCGGCAATACTCCCATCGGTTTGTACTTCTAAAGTCAACGAATCATAGTCCATTTCGTTTCCGACTCGAATATTTCCCACTTCATACTTTGTACGAACAATGGGTGAGAAGATAGAGTCAATAGGAATGACTCCAATAACATCCGTATCTTTCTTGTTTTTGGTAGACGGAACATACCCTTTTCCTCGTTCAATATGGCATACCATATAAATATGAGCATCCGTGTCCAAAGTAGCAATATGAAGTTCCGGATTTAAAATTTCTACGTCTGAGTTCACATCAAGATCTTTTGCGGTAAATTCACATTCACCATTAATATCGACGATGATATCCAACTGTTCTACTTCTTCTCGCGTAAATCGCAACCGCAATTGTTTTAAGTTCAAAATAATTTCAGAAATATCTTCTCGAACACCTGGAATTGTAGAAAATTCATGTAATACACCGTCAATTTTTATAGAAGTGATTGCAACGCCATCCAATGAAGAAAGTAGGACGCGACGCAAACTGTTTCCCAACGTGATTCCGTACCCCCGATCCAAGGGTTCACATACGAATTTTCCATAGGTACCGTTGTCACTTCTTTCAACGATCGTTACTTTAAATTTATTATCATCCATCATTTGGAAAATCCTCCCATTCCAGAATCAATCTAATTCGGTAACTATTATACACGTCTACGTTTTGGTGGACGGCAACCATTATGCGGGATAGGAGTTACGTCTTTAATCGCATTGACTTCTAAACCTGCGGCTTGTAATGCACGAATAGCTGCCTCACGACCTGAACCTGGTCCTTTTACAAAGACTTCAACTTGACGCAATCCATGTTCCATTGCTGCTTTTGCAGCCTGTTCTGCCGCCATTTGAGCTGCAAACGGAGTGCTTTTACGCGAACCACGAAAGCCCATACCACCAGCACTAGCCCAAGATAAAGCATTTCCCTTTGTATCACTAATGGTGACAATCGTATTATTAAATGTAGACCGAATGTGTGCTGCTCCTGATTCTACATGTTTCTTTTCTTTTCTTTTCGTATTTCTTACGTTATTCTTTGCCAAAATCATTTCCCTCCTTACTCAATAAGTTATTTCTTTTTACCTGCAATAGCTTTTCTTGGACCTTTACGTGTACGTGCGTTCGTTTTACTACGTTGTCCCCGGACAGGAAGGCCTGCACGATGACGTTTTCCTCTGTACGAGTTAATTTCAATTAAACGCTTTACGTTCAATGCACCTTCTCGACGAAGATCCCCTTCTACCTTGTAATCAGCTCCAATTACTTCGCGAATTTTCTGAACTTCATCTTCTGTCAAATCTCGAACGCGAGTATCTGGATTAATTCCCGTTTTTTTCAAAATTTCCTGAGAAGAAGAAAGACCAATACCAAAAATATATGTTAAACCTACTTCCACTCGCTTATCGCGTGGTAAATCCACACCGGCTATACGTGCCATCTATTCATCCACCTCCAGTCTATTATCCTTGTTTCTGCTTATGTTTAGGATTTTCGCAAATAACCATAACACGGCCTTTGCGCTTAATAATTTTACATTTTTCACAAATCTTTTTTACTGACGGTTTTACCTTCATAATTAACCTCCTACGTAATTCATCTTACTTAAAGCGGTATGTAATACGCCCGCGATTCAGATCATACGGGGTCAACTCCATCGTTACCCGATCACCTGGTAAGATACGAATAAAATTCATACGCATTTTTCCTGATACATGAGCTAACACAATATGCTCATTTTCTAATTTTACTTTAAACATGGCATTGGGCAGTGCTTCTACAACTATACCTTCTACTTCAATGACATCTTCCTTAGACATGTATAACCTCCCTGATCAAATCCGTCTCAATCCGTTTTTATTACGAATCATATCCATTCATTGCTGATTATCATGAACATCTAATATAACCCTTCATGATACGGAGTTGCCGGCATTGTTCTACGGCTTATCCACTTTGTACTTTCTCCCGTCAGCAATCCATACGTTAGGATAATCCACTTTGCCAACAATCACATACAAATGATTTTGTCTTTCGCCTAACTACCAAATCCATCTCTATGTAAGCCCTTTATCACGGTAATGTCAAAATTTCCGGACCATTATCAGTAATCGCCACGGTATGTTCAAAATGAGCAGCTGGTTTTTTATCTTTTGTAACAACAGTCCAACCGTTTTTCAATTGATATACCTTTTCTGTTCCCATGTTAATCATGGGTTCAATAGCAATTACCAAGCCAGACTCTAATATTTCACCATGACCAGGTAATCCATAATTTCGCACTTCTGGATCCTCATGCATATCGGTTCCGATCCCGTGCCCAACATAATCACGAACCACCCCATATCCATGAGATTCTGCATGTGTTTGCACAGCATGTCCGATATCACCTAAATGATTTCCTACAACAGCTTGTTCTATACCTTTTTGCAAACACTCTTCAGTTACTTGCACTAACTTCATAATTTCTGGAGCAACATGTCCAATGGGAATCGTCACAGTGGCATCTCCATGATAGCCATTTTTATTAACTACCAGGTCAACACTGATTATGTCCCCTTCTTTTAACTTACGCCTTCCCGGAATACCGTGAACTACTTCTTCATTCACACTAGCACAAATCGTGGCTGGAAAACCATAATATCCTTTACAGCTAGGAAAGGCTCCACAACTGCGAATAAATTCTTCGCAACGCCGATCTAACTCTCCAGTTGTAACACCTGGCTTCGCTAACTCTCTCATCAGTAACAGAGCGTTTGCCGTTATTTTTCCTGCTTCGCGAATATATTCAATTTCCCGTTTAGACTTCAATATGACCATATCATTTACTCTTTCCAAGGCGTTCTACAATATCATTGAAAACCGCCTCCATATCACGTTCACCATTAATTTCAATATACAAATTGGAATTTTTATAGTAATCAATTAACGGCTTTGTTTGAGCAGCGTATACACTAAGTCTTTTTTTTACTGTTTCCATTTTGTCATCATCACGCTGGTATAATTCACCACCGCATTTATCACATACCCCTTGTTTTTTAGTGGGCTTAAACGAAAGATGATACGTTGCTCCACAAGTACGACAAATTTGTCTGCCCGTAGTACGTTCTATTAGTGCATCATCAGAAACCACGATATTCACCACACCATTTAAAGTGATATGTAAGTCACGTAAAATGGCATCAAGTGATACTGCTTGAGATGTAGTACGAGGAAATCCATCTAAAATAAAACCTTTTTTGCAATCCTCTTTTGCCAACCGTTCTTTGACAATTCCTACAGTAACAGCATCTGGAACTAATTGACCATTATCCATATATTTTTGTGCTTCTAATCCCAACGGAGTTTGTTCTTTTACAGCTGCACGGAACATATCTCCTGTCGAAATCTGAGAGATTCCATAAGTTTCAATCAATCTCTCAGCTTGTGTACCTTTACCGGCCCCAGGAGGACCCATTAAAAGAATATACACACTAATCTTCCTCCTTTACTTCATAAACCCTTGATATTGCTTATTCAAAACCAAAGATTCTGCCTGTTTCATCGTATCAATTGCAACACCTACAACAATCAACAATGCCGTACCGCCAAAATATACTCCTTGAACTCCTGTAATCCACCCAATAAAATTAGGTAAAATAGCTACAAACGCCAAGAAAAATGCACCGGCTAACGTAATACGCGTCATAATTTTGTCGATATGTTTTGCTGTTGGTTGACCTGGACGAATTCCAGGAATAAAACCACCATATTTTTGCATATTTTCCGTAAGCTGCGGAATATTCAATGAAATGGCCGTGTAGAAATACGTGAAGAAGAAAATCAAAATCGCATACATCACTGTATTTGTTACAGTCCCCCACGCGAACCATCCTGCAACCATCTTAATCGTTGCATTCTGTGAAAATTGAGCAATAGTAACAGGGAACATCAAAACGGAAGAAGCAAAAATAAGCGGAATAACACCAGCTTGATTTACTTTTAAAGGAATATGCGTGGAATGTCCTCCATACATTTTCCTGCCGACAATACGTTTTGCATATTGTACGGTAACACGTCGCGTTCCTTGTGTTACTTCAACAACTATTGCAATCATAAAGAATGCAATAATAACAAATAAAATCGCTTGAAAAATATTAATCGATCCAGCTTGTATATACTTATACACCGTAGCACAACCATTGGGAAAACGAGCGACGATACCGGCAAAAATAATCAACGATATCCCATTTCCAATCCCCCCCGCCGTAATTTGGTCACCTAACCACATCAAGAAACAAGTTCCTGCTGTCAATATTAATGTAACCATAATAACCGTACTCCAGCTATCAACCACCAAAGCATTATTTACTTTTAAAGCATAACTCATAGCTAAAGCCTGGATAAGTGCTAGGGCAACGGTACCATAACGGGTAACCTTTTGAATTTTATCACGACCGTCTTGATTATCTTTTGCCCACTGTTCAAATGTAGGAACAACAGACGTAAGTAATTGCATAATAATAGATGCGTTAATATAAGGTGTAATACTCATGGCAAGGATAGAAAACTTACTTAACGCCCCACCAGAAAACAAGTCTAACAAGCCAAACAGATTTCCACTGGTAAATAAATTTTCGATAACTGAGGAGTCCACACCTGGTACAGGAATATGGACACCCAGTCTAAAAACGATAAACATGATCAAGGTAAATATAGCACGTTTCCTAAATTCAGAAACGTTTATTACATTTTGGAGGTTTTCCAACACCTTAGATCACCTCTACTTTACCACCGGCCGCTTCAATTTTCTGCTGTGCTGATTTAGTGAATCCTTGTGCGACAACAGTCAATTTTTTTTCTAATTCGCCGTTTCCAAGAATACGCACTCCATCGCAAACATTCTTGAGAATACCTGCTTCTACTAAAGCCACGGGATCTACGGTTGTTCCATCTTCAAAACGATTTAACACAGACACATTAACTTCTGCATATTCTTTTGCCCAAATATTGGTAAATCCACGTTTTGGAAGCAACCGATACAAAGGCATTTGTCCGCCTTCAAATCCTGGTCTTTTGCCACCGCCACTTCTAGAAAGTTGCCCTTTCATTCCTTTCCCTGATGTTTTGCCGTTTCCCGATCCAATACCACGGCCTACGCGATTGCGTTTTTTCTTAGAACCAGGAACAATAGTCATTTCATGAAGTTTCAATGAACCGCACCTCCTTTATATTAAATTTCTTCAACCTTTACTAAATGTCTAACTTTATGAAGCATCCCTTTTATCTGAGGATTTATATCTTTAACGACACTAGAATTGGTTTTTCCCAATCCTAAAGCAACAACGGTTGCCCGTTGATCCCCAGGGTGCCCAGCAAGACTCTTGACAAGGGTAACTTTTACTTGAGCCATTATATATATCCTCCTTCTTAACCATAAATTTCTTCTACCGTTTTGCCTCGAAGTTCTGCTACTTTATTAACATCCTTTAAGCGACTTAATCCTTCAATAGTAGCTTGTACCATATTATTAGGATTTGAAGAACCGATAGATTTTGTAAGAATATTACGTACGCCAGCTAGTTCCAAGACAGCACGAACAGGACCACCCGCAATAACACCTGTACCTTCAGCAGCAGGCTTTAACAATACTTGCCCCGCTCCAAAAATACCTGTAACTTGATGTGGAATAGATCCATTCTTAAGAGAAATAGATACTAAATGCTTTTTCGCATCTTCTACGCCTTTACGAATTGCTTCCGGAACTTCACCGGCTTTACCTAAGCCAGCTCCTACACGTCCATTCCCATCGCCAACGACAACAAGTGCACTGAAGGAAAAACGACGGCCACCTTTAACTACCTTAGCAACACGATTTATGAATACAACATTTTCTTGTAACTCAAGACCTGCATGGTCAACTTTTGCCATGTGTTATTTCCTCCTCTTTTAAAATTTCAAACCTGCTTCGCGAGCTGCCGTAGCTAACGCAGCAACACGACCATGATAAATATAACCACCACGGTCAAAAACAACTGTAGTAATGCCTTTTTCAATAGCTCTTTTAGCAACCAAAGCACCAACTAATTTAGCACCTTCAGCATTACCACCATTTTTTTGATCCTTAATTTCTTTGTCTAACGAACTAGCAGCTACTAAGGTTACACCCTTTTGATCATCAATAATTTGTGCATAGATATTAGTCAAACTACGAAAAACGTTCAAACGAGGACGTTCTGCTGTACCGCTAATTTGTTTGCGTAAACGCCAATGCCTTTTTACACGAACGGCATTTTTACTCTTCTTCAAGGAATTCACTCCTTTCTATAATAACTAGTATTTCTATTTCTTCGTACCAGCTTTACCTGCTTTACGACGAATATGTTCGCCTACATATTTAATACCTTTTCCTTTATAAGGTTCAGGCAAACGATATCCACGTACTTTAGCTGCAAATTCACCAACATGTTCTTTATTGGCCCCAGAAATAACAATAGATGTGGCACTAGGGCATTCAATCTTAATACCTTCTGGTGCTTCTAATTCCAAAGGATGTGAAAAGCCTAACGTCAAGGCTAATTTATTGCCTTTCATTTGAGCTCTATATCCAACACCAACAATTTCCAATTCTTTTTTAAACCCTTCTGTAACGCCTATAACCATATTAGCGACTAAAGCACGCGTAAGGCCATGTAAGGCACGATGATTTTTTTCATCTGATGGACGTTCCACCGTAATAACATTATCTGCTACTGAAACTTTTATATCCTGGTGAAGCGTACGTGTAAGTTCACCTTTTGGTCCTTTGACGGTAATCACGGGGCCGTTAAGGCTTACACTTACGCCTGCAGGGATATCAATAGGCATTCTACCTACTCGAGACATACTGACACCTCCAATTTTTACCAGACGTAAGCGATAACTTCGCCACCTAAACCGATTTTACGAGCTTGTTTGTCACTCATAACTCCTTTAGATGTAGAAATTACTGCAATTCCCAAACCACCAAGAACGCGTGGAAGTTCTTCTTTTCCTGCATATACGCGTAATCCTGGCTTAGAAATCCTCTTGATACCGGTAATTACTCTTTCTTTATTAGAACCATATTTTAAAACAACACGTAGTTGTTTCCCTTCATTAATGGATTCATAATTCTTTATAAAACCTTCTTCTTTAAGAATTTCAAGCACCGCTGCTTTCATCTTAGAAGCCGGCATTTCTACTGTTTGATGCTCTGCCGAATTGGCATTGCGGATTCGAGTGAGCATATCCGCAATCGGATCGGTCATTGCCATAATCTAAAAACCTCCCTCCATGGAATACCTTACCAGCTGGCTTTTTTGACGCCAGGAATTTGGCCTTTATAAGCCAGTTCACGGAATGTAATACGGCAGATACCGAATTTACGCATATAACCGTGAGGACGGCCGGTTACTTTGCAACGATTGTGCAAGCGTACCGGTGATGCATTTGCCGGAAGCTGAGAAAGCGCTTCATAATCCCCTTTCGCTTTCAACTCTGCCCGGAGTTTAGCATATTTGGCAACCACTTTTTCACGTTTCTTTTCACGTTCAAGCATAGATTTCTTTGCCATGTATTCAAATCCTCCTTATTACTTTTCAAAAGGCATGCCCATTAACGCTAGCATATCACGACTTTCTTCGTCCGTGTTTGCCGTAGTAACGATAGTTATATCCATGCCACGAGTCTTATCAATTTTATCATACTCAATTTCAGGGAAAATAAGCTGTTCTTTTAATCCCAGCGTATAATTTCCTCTACCATCAAATCCAGTAGCACTAACGCCATGAAAGTCACGTACACGAGGTAATGCCAAATTCATCAATTTATCTAAAAATTCATACATTTGCTGACCACGCAACGTTACTTTACAACCCAATTTCATGCCTTCACGAACTTTAAAAGCAGCGATAGATTTTTTTGCTTTTGTGATAATGGGTTTTTGTCCGGAAATGATCGTCATATCATTAACTGCTGCATCTAACGCTTTAGAATTACTAACAGCTTCACCTACTGCCATGTTAATAACAACTTTAGTTACCTTTGGAATTTGCATGACATTTTTATAATTATATTTTTCCTGTAATCCTTTCGCCACTTCGGAAAGGTATTTGTCTTTTAATCTGGACACTCTCAAGGCCCTCCTTTCTGAATTAGATTGCTTTACCGCTCTTTACAGCTGTCCGCACTTTCGTCCCATCTGCTTGCAGTACCATTCTTACACGAGTCGGTTTACCACTTTCAGGATCCACGAGCATAACATTAGAAACATGAATTGGTGCTTCTTTTGTTAAAATTCCACCTTGAGGATTATTCTGACTAGGTTTTGTATGTCGTTTTACAAGATTGAGTCCTTCCACAACAACACGTTCTTTCTTTGGAAGCGCTTCAATAACCTTACCTTTTTTACCTTTTTCTTTACCAGCAATAACAATAACCGTATCGCCTTTTTTTACGTGCAATTTACTCACTTAGAACACCCCCTCCGATTACAATACTTCCGGAGCCAAGGAGATAATTTTCATGAAATCTTTTTCACGCAATTCTCTAGCAACCGGTCCAAAAATACGAGTACCTTTAGGGTTTTTATCATTATTTATTACTACTGCTGCATTTTCATCAAAACGAATATACGATCCATCAACACGACGTAATCCCTTTTTCGAACGAACGATAACAGCTTTTACTACGTCGCCTTTCTTGACAACGCCACCGGGTGATGCATCTTTAACAGATGCTGTAATGATATCACCAATGTTGCCATATTTACGATATGAACCACCCATAACTTGAATGCACAATAACTTTTTAGCACCCGTGTTATCGGCAACATTCAACATAGTTTCTTGCTGAATCATGGCTTACCCTCCTAATTCTCACAAAATTATTGAGCCTTTTCTAAAATCGAAACAACTCTCCAATGTTTATCTTTAGATAAACGACGAGTTTCTTCTATACGCACAATATCGCCAACATGGCATTCATTCTTTTCATCATGTGCTTTAAATTTGACCGAAGAAACAATTGGTTTTCTATACAACTTATGCTGTGTCTTATATTCGACAGTAACTACAACGGTTTTGTCCATTTTATCACTAACAACTTTACCAATACGGATTTTCCGTTCATTTCTTTCCATCTGTGCTGTGACCTCCTTTTAGATTACCAATATGATTATAACTCTTATGCGTTTAATTCAGCTTCACGCTGTACCGTCTTAATACGAGCAATTGTCTTTTTTACTTCACGGATACGCTTTGGATTTTCTAATTGGCCGGTCGCATGTTGAAAACGGAGGTTAAACAACTCTTCTTTTAAACTAACCACTTTTTCATTCAATTCGGCAGCACTCAGATTACGGATTTCTTTAACCTTCATGTTGTTCACCACCTAATTCCTGACCTCTAACAACAAACTTCGTTTTAATTGGTAATTTATGGCTTGCAAGACGCATTGCTTCACGTGCAACAACTTCTGATACACCACCCATTTCAAAAAGAACCCGTCCTGGCTTCGCTACAGCTACCCAATATTCGGGGGCCCCTTTACCAGAACCCATACGAGTCCCAGCTGGCTTAGCCGTAATAGGCTTATCAGGGAATATCTTAATCCATACCTTACCACCACGTTTAATATAACGTGTCATAGCAATACGTGCAGCTTCAATTTGACGATTCGTAATCCATGATGGCTCAGCTGCTACTAATCCAAATTCGCCATGAGCAACTTTATTACCGCGCATAGCACGTCCCTTCATGCGACCACGAAATTGTTTACGATATTTAACACGTTTCGGAATTAACATTAAGCCTCACTCCTTTCGTGCTTTGTAGATGCAGTTTGCTTTGCTTCTGGTAAAATTTCGCCTTTATAAATCCAGCATTTAATACCAATACAACCATAGGTAGTATGTGCTTCAGCAAAGCCATAATCAATATCTGCACGAAGAGTATGAAGTGGAATAGATCCATCACGAACGCTTTCGCTACGTGCTATTTCAGCTCCGCCCAAACGTCCTGAGCACATAATCTTAATTCCCTTAGCACCCATACGCATCGTACGTCCTACGCTTTGTTTCATTGCACGACGAAAACCAATTCGACGTTCCAATTGACTAGCAATATTTTCTGCTACCAATGTAGCATCTAATTCCGCTTGTTTAATTTCTGCAATATTAACATCTACTGTCTTTGAAGTAAATTTCTTCAACGCTTTTTTAATATCTTCAATACCCGCACCACCGCGACCAATAACCATTCCTGGTTTTGCCGTGTGAATAATTAATTTAATACGTTTAGCAGACCGTTCAATTTCAATACGAGAAACGCCCGCAATAAACAGCTGTTCCTTTAAGAATTCCCGGATTTTCACGTCTTCATTTAACAATGTTGCATAATCCTTTTCTGCATACCATTTGGCATCCCAGGGTTTTACAACACCTACACGAAATCCATGGGCATTAACTTTTTGACCCACTACGTTTCCCTCCTTATGCTCTTTCTTTTACCACAACAGTCACATGACTAGAATGCTTTAAAATCTTAAAAGCTTGTCCACGACTACGCGGATGAATACGTTTCATTGTCGCATCTTGATCAACAAAAATTTCTGAAACATATAATTTATCAACATTCATATCATTATTATGTTCTGCATTTGCAATAGCAGACCGAAGCGTTTTTTCCACTACACGTGAGCCTACTTTTGGAGTAAATTTCAAAATTGCAAGTGCTTCCGCAACATTTTTGCCCCGAATTAAGTCCACTACGATGCGAATCTTCCGGGGGGCAATGCGAATATGTTTAGCAATAGCTTTTGCTTCCATTTATTTTACCTCCCTTATCTTCCCGTCACTTTTTCGGACTTAGCGTGACCTTTAAATGTACGTGTAGGAGCAAATTCTCCTAATTTATGGCCAACCATATCTTCTGTAACATATACTGGTACATGTTTACGACCATCATGAACAGCAATCGTATGTCCTACAAAGCTAGGCAATATAGTAGATGCACGTGACCATGTTTTCACTACTTTCTTTTCATTGGCTTCATTCATAGCTTCCACTTTTTTCAAGAGATGTGCAGCAACAAATGGGCCCTTCTTTACGGATCTGGACACTGATTTATCTCCTTTCCAAGACCTATTTACGTCTCTTCACAATAAACTTACTAGAAGCTTTTTTAGCATCACGAGTTTTAACACCGTAAGCCGGTTTACCCCAAGGAGTAACTGGACGTTTACGCCCAACAGGAGCCTTCCCTTCACCACCGCCATGAGGATGATCGCATGGATTCATAACAACCCCGCGGTTGCCAGGACGAATGCCTTTCCACCGAGAACGACCAGCTTTACCAATCGTAATGTTTTCATAGTCCGTATTTCCCACTACGCCTACCGTAGCTCGGCACCGAATATGAACTTGACGCAATTCCCCTGAAGGCAAACGCAACAATGCATAATTTCCTTCTTTGGCCATAAGTTGAGCAGATTCACCTGCAGAGCGCACCATTTGAGCACCCTTGCCAATTTTCATTTCAACATTATGTACCAATGTCCCCAACGGAATATTGGCCAACGGCAATGCATTTCCGATTTTAATATCTGATTCAGGGCCACTATATAAAACATCGCCCACTTTTAATCCATTTGGTGCAATAATATATTTCTTTTCTCCATCTGCATAGAATAATAAAGCAATATTAGCAGAGCGATTCGGATCGTATTCAATTGTCGCCACTTTTGCTGGAATATTATCTTTAATACGTTTAAAATCAATTAAACGATAACGGCGTTTATGTCCACCACCTTGATGGCGAACAGTCATCCGACCGCTGTTGTTACGGCCGCCCTTATTAGTTAATTTCACTAACAAGGATTTTTCCGGTTTAGACGTCGTAATTTCTTCAAATGTAGAAACTGTCATGAATCGACGACTAGCGGAATACGGCTTAAATGATTTAATGGCCATTATTGTGCCTCCTTTATTTCCTTATTCCTTAAGCCCCTTCAAAGAATTCGATTGTTTCGCCTTCTTGAAGTGTTACAATAGCTTTTTTATAATCCGAACGTTTTCCTTCGAATTTTCCCATTCTCTTTACTTTGCCTAATACGCGAATCGTGTTTACTTTCGTAACATGCACGTTGAATACCTGTTCAACAGCTTTACGAATTTCTACCTTATTCGCTTTCAATGGAACTCTAAACGTATATTTTCCATCCGACATAAGCATCGTTGTTTTTTCTGTAATAACGGGTTTTAACAAGAGATCATGCATTTCCATTATGCAAGCACCTCCTCAATCTTAGCTACTGCACTTTTTGTCACAAACAATTTCGTATAATGAAGCAAATCAAACATATTGACGCCTTCCGTCGAAATAGCCTTAACTCCTTCAATATTACGAGCACAGCGTTCTACAATCACGTCATTATCAGTGACAAACAACACTTTTTCGCCCGTAAATTTAAAGTTATTAATCAACGCTACAATTTCTTTTGTTTTTGATGCAGCTAAATTAATTTCATCCAACACAAATAATTCATTCGTATTTACCTTATCACTCAATGCCGACTTAACAGCTAGACGTCTAGCTTTACGAGGCATTTTTTGTGCATATGAGCGAGGATGGGGTCCCCAAATGGTTCCGCCACCAACCCACAAGGGGCTTCGCGAACTCCCTACGCGAGCACGACCAGTTCCTTTTTGTTTCCATGGCTTTCTGCCGCCACCGCGAACCAAGCCTCTCGTTTTTGTAGAATGCGTGCCCAGACGTTCATTAGCAAGTTGACGAAGCAACGCTTGTCGCATTACCGCTTCATTTACTTCAACGCCAAACACACTATCATTTAATTCTATTTCGCCAGTTTGTGTACCAGCAATATTATAGGTATGTACTTTTGGCATATTATTTTTTCCTCCTTCCTGTATGACAACTATTAGCGTGGTTTCACCGTATCACGGATCATAACAAGGCTACCTTTGGCACCCGGAATGCCACCTTTAATCAAGATAAGATTTTTCTCCGTATCCACTTTAACTACCGAAAGATGCAATACCGTTGCTTGATTACCACCCATTTGCCCAGGAAGTTTTTTGCCTTTGATGACTTTACCGCCACCACCACTGATCATAGGTCCGAGTGACCCTGGTTCACGATGAGATTTAGAACCATGTCCCATGGGTCCGCGATGGAACCCGTGACGTTTAATCGTACCGGCAAAACCCTTTCCTTTGCTGGTGCCAATTACATCGACGAGATCGCCGCTTGCGAAAATATCAGCTGCCAGAGTTTGGCCAACCGTATATTCCGGCACATCCGTCATACGCAATTCGCGAAGATATTTAACAGGCGTCACGCCTGCCTTGTCAAATTGTCCTTTAACAGGTTTTGTTAAATGCTTTTCTTTAATTTCGCCGTAGCCGATTTGAATCGAATTATAGCCGTCCGTATCTACTGTTTTTACACGCACCACTACATTCGGGGTTGCTTCTACGACCGTTACAGGAACAACCGTACCTTCTTCAGTGAAGATTTGAGTCATTCCTAACTTTTTACCCAAAATAGCTTTAGACATAATCGCACCTCCTCCTATGCTTTAATTTCAATGTCTACACCTGCGGGGAGATCGAGACGCATCAAAGCATCCACGGTTTTGCTAGATGCTTCAAGAATATCAATCAACCGTTTGTGTGTACGTAATTCGAATTGTTCACGCGAGTCTTTATTGACATGAGGTGAACGCAAAATCGTGAAAATGTTTTTTTCCGTCGGAAGTGGAATCGGGCCAGATACCATGGCACCTGTCCGTTTCGCCGTATCGACGATTTTCGCCGCACTTTGATCTAATATTTTGTGATCATAAGCTTTTAGGCGAATTCTGATTCTTTCCTGTTTTGCCATTACTGAATTCCTCCTATCGTCCATTTCTTTGAATAGACTGCTCCATAAGAGTTTCCCCAAAACTGGGCAACATCTTACATCATAGTTTTACATGCAACAGATCATACTATGCCTGTTGTCACGTACTTACCCATTTTACTACAAACCGTGTGTGCATGCAAGTTTTTTTCTTTTTTTTGCACAAATTTCGCTATTCAATTATATTTTTTTGCATAAATAATATGCTAAAAGGGTTACAGAATAATCTGTAACCCTTTTAGATAAGTGATTATGCTTCAATTTCTGAAACAACACCAGCGCCTACCGTACGGCC
>NZ_AFUG01000015.1:0-13401 GCF_000221545.1 Megasphaera sp. UPII 135-E | reverse complement strand
CATCTAAAAAGAATTAATGAAGACCTTAGAAATAAAAAAAAAGCGAGACTATTCGTCTCGCTTTTTTTTTTTATTCTTCTCAAGAAATGGTAGAAAACCATTTATCTTCTATCTGCTTAATAAGTTGTTGCATTACTTCCCGTTCTTCAATTTGAGGAATGATCACTAAGGCGGTCATTATTCTTTGCTGCTGCGGATACACCATGACAACCAATAGATCTTGCAATTCTTTATGCTCATATAGAACCAATCGTATAAAGCGACTCATTCCTACTAGTTGATTTCCTCGTGTATGCCATTGCAAAGGAGCCTGTACATACCAATCGCCCCCTAATTTTTCCGCTAACTCATTATATACTTGCTGTATCTGTTGCCGCTCGCTTTGTCCCTTTATCATAACCGGTACAATCTTCTCCGTTACATTCTCTTTCCGATCATACGTAACCATGCAAGCATACAAAAAACGAGCCTTATCTTTCACCAAAATTTGATATTGCTTACTCGATTCCACTCCTAATAAATCCTTCCAATACGCCGCTACCGAAAGAGCATGCCCATTATTATCAAGAATCGCTTGATCGCCCTCGTGCATCCAAATCCCCTGTGGATGTTGTCCCCATGCACTTGACACGTCCCTAGCCGGTACGGGTATCTCCGCAAACGAACTATTTCCAGTCCATAAACACAACACAAAAACGATTAAAAAAAATCGTCTAGATAACATATCTCGTCGCTCCTTATCATATAATCCATTCGTAAATAAGTTTATTGTATAAGATTTAATAACACATGTCAAAAAATAGTAGCACATATAAATGATGTATGCTATAGTTATATCGTAATTTTAATTAGGCACTTAGGAGGTCTTATTATGGATTTTGAAGTTCGCAAAAATTCTCAAGCAGAAGTTTCAGAACTGGTAAATGATAAAAACAATGCCGTTTCTATGAGTTGCGGTAAATCACCCGTTTACGCTACTCCCGCAATGGTAGCACTCATGGAAATGGCAGCTATCCATGCGGTAGATCCTCAACTTCCCGAAGGAACAAATACCGTAGGTATTGCCATTGATGTAAAACACATTTCCGCATCACCAATTGGCATGAAAATTCGTGCTAAAGCGACCTTAGTTGCACAAGATCGCAGACATTTAGATTTTAAAATTGAAGCCTTTGATGAAGTCGGTCTAATCGGTACCGCTACACACGAACGGTTTATTATTGACTCGGCCCCATTTTTAGCAAAAGCAGAAGCTAAACGTAACAAATAATATACAGGAGGTCTTATCATGGATTTTACAATTCGTCCAAATGCACAAGCAGAAGTATCTGAAATAGTAAACGATAATAACACCGCCATCGCGATGGGAAGCGGGAAATCACCCGTTTATGCAACCCCAGCAATGGTATCATTAATGGAAACTGCTGCTATTCACGCTATCGATCCACTCCTTCCGGAAGGCTATAACACCGTAGGTATCGGAATCAAAGTAAAACATATGTCGGCGACACCCTTAGGGATGAAAGTAACCGCTAAAGCAACGGTCGTAGCACAAGACAGAAAACACTTTGATGTAAAAATCGAAGCCTTTGATGAAGCCGGATTAATTGGAACGGCTGAACATGAACGGTTTATTGTTGAATCGGCTCCATTTTTAGCGAAAACAGAAGCAAAGTTAAAAAAATAAAAGAGAAATAAAAAGAGCTGGACAGTTGCCCAGCTCTTTTTTATTTCTCTTTTATTGTAAAACCGCTAAAATATCTCCTGTTTTAACACTATCGCCCACTTGTACTCGCAACTGCACAATTTTACCATCTTGATTCGTGGTGATATCATTTTGCATCTTCATCGCTTCTAATACGACGACAACGTCACCCCGTGTAACCGTTTGATCAACATCAACTTTAACAGCCGAAATCTTTCCCGGCATAGGTGCTTTAATAGTAACTGCTCCTTCCGGTGTAGGTGCATGTACTTCCGGTTTCGGGGGGGCTGTTGCAGCCGCTTCCTTAGGCGGAGTTACTACGGGAGTTGCTGCGGGAGTTACCACTGGCTTAGATACAACTGGAGCTGCCGTCTCCACTGCACCTACTTCTTCAACTTCTACCTCATATACTTGTCCATTAACTGTAACTTTAAACTTCTTCATGTTCTCCTCCTGAACCAATATTGTCTATTTATCAGCGCATACCGGCTAATCGACCGGCCATAATCCACTTACTTTGTTTTTGCTTCCGTAACGATACTCGACGTATCTCTTTCACAGCCGTAGGTGCATATCCGCAAGCCATCACAGCTGCCATAATAACTGCCATCGTTTCCGCTGGAATGGTATGTGCTGTATCCCCACTATTCAGTTCCGTTTCACAAGGAACCGCTTCCTCTATCTCCCCTTGTATGGGAGGTTCTATTTCCACAGGGTCTTCCGTTTCAAAAACCCTTTCACGTTTCTCTTCTTGTTCTTTTTGTTGCTCTTGCAACGTATTAACCACACACTGCAATGACGCCATCCTATCTTTTAAAGAAGACGTCTTTTTCCACATACGTACTACTAAAAACACCACTATGAAAAAGAGAACTACCGTAATGCTATCTACTGGCATATTCATCCCCCCTATAATGGTATATTACCATGTTTTTTCGATGGCTTATCTTCTCGTTTGCTCACTAACATGGCAAGTGCTTTAATAATATGTGTACGTGTTTCTTTCGGTTCAATAATACAATCGACATAACCATGTTCCGCAGCTTTATACGGCGTTTGAAATTCTTTTTCGTATTCTCTTTTCTTCGCTTCTTTATCCGGATCATGTCGGAAAATAATATTGGCCGCCCCTTCAGCACCCAACACGGCAATTTCAGCCATTGGCCAAGCAAATACCATATCTGCGCCTAAATTACGACTGCACATACCAATATACGCACCACCATAAGCTTTACGCACAACCACCGTAACCTTCGGTACAGTCGCTTCACAATAAGCATATAACATCTTCGCTCCATGGCGAATAATACCTCCATGCTCCTGTGTCGTTCCAGGTAAAAAGCCCGGTACATCGACAAAGGTAACCAACGGAATATTAAAAGCATCGCAAAAACGAATAAAGCGAGCGGCTTTCACAGACGCATTAATATCTAAACACCCTGCCAAAAATTTCGGCTGATTAGCAACAATTCCTACGGTCTGTCCATCCATTCGAGCAAACCCGGTAATCATATTTTGAGCGTATGTTTCCATAATTTGAAACAATTCACCATCATCCACACAAGAAATAATCACATCCAGCATATCATAAGAAGCATTACCGTCATCAGGTACAATCACATTTAATCCTTCATCTTGACGTGTTGGATCATCATCAGGATCTACATACGGGGCATCTTCCATATTATTACCCGGAATAAACGATAATAATTTCTTTATTTTCGCAATACAATCACGTTCATCTTCACAAGCGAAATGCGTTACCCCCGAAATCGTACTATGCGTATCGGCTCCGCCCAATTCTTCTGCAGTCACCTCTTCACCAATAACCGACTTAATAACCGATGGACCCGTGATAAACATATTCGATGTCTGTTTAACCATAAACACAAAATCCGTTAATGCCGGACTATATACAGCTCCGCCTGCACAAGGTCCCATAATAACCGAAATTTGCGGAATAACACCCGATGCTTTTGTATTATTCATAAAAATCGCACCAAAGCCTGAAAGAGCATCAATACCTTCTTGGATACGTGCACCACCCGAATCATTCATCCCAATAACAGGTGCTCCCATTTTTAATGCCATCTCTTGCACTTGGCATATTTTATAGGCGTGCATTTCACCTAAAGAACCACCTTCAACCGTGAAATCTTCAGCATATGCATAAACTAATCGACCATCAATATAACCATAACCAGTAACCACACCATCGCCAGGGATTTCTTTTTTATCCATATCAAAATAGGTACACCGATGATGAATAAATTGACTAATTTCCGTAAATGTACCTGCATCAAATAATAATTCCAACCGTTCGCGTGCTGTATACTTGCCACTAGCATGCTGTTTATCAATACGTTTTTGTCCGCCCCCTTGGGCTACAAGAGCTAATTTATCTTGTAAAGCTTTTAATTTCTCTTGATTTGTTGACATACTACACCTCCGCCACCAAAATTCCATTTTATTATATCATATAGACCAATATATACTCAAATACGTGCATAAAGTAATCATCCCCCAAAATGCGCCCTATTTGAGTGCATTCGCCTTTATATGTATTTCCTTCATTAAATCCTATCCACATATACAGAATAGCTATCAGGCTAAAGGTTACGCTTTACGCTTTACGCTTTACGCTTTACGCTTTACGCGTTACGTTTCTTGCCTTTGACTTTTCCTTTATAATTTTCTATACTATTTGTAATAAAGAAGTCTTAGAACCTCCGCCCGTATTGGTGGGGGACTAAGGCTTCTTTATTACTTTTTTATCACAAAAACAATCTCTTTATTTTTAATTATTAAAGACTGTACATTTGATATATCCCCCCGCTTAAGTCGATTTGTGGCATTTTTTTCAAAGTAGCCATATCAACTGCTTCGCTAAATTTAATATTATTTTTCCCCCCTTTCAAAACCACTCGAAAAAACGGTTTCTTGCTTTACACGTACTCCCACTTAGCTTGAAAACGTTCTTTCTCCGGTCTTTCCATTCGTGGTAAGATAATATCAACCGTGTTTCCTTCAACGTCACCTCGCCCTTTAGACAATAACAAGCCGCTCATCGGACGATAAAAATAAAAGCATCAGCTACCATACGGAAAGCAAAAAAAAAAGCTATCAAAATTGATAGCTTTTTCCTTATATCTAAATGTAAATCAACCCGAAACGATATCGTACAATTGCGAACATCGCCCGTCTAATGGAATGTATTTTTTTGCCCTATTGCATTTTTTAATAGGGCAGATATAGGGCAAATATACGAACTTATATGAGTTTATAAGACGATGTCCGTTCTTCAATTATTCAGTGATAGTCTTACACGGGCTTATGCGAATTTATTTTTTAAACGATAAGGGAATATGGCGGAAAGGGTGGGATTCGAACCCACGGTGCGTTGCCGCATCACTAGTTTTCAAGACTAGCTCCTTAAACCACTCGGACACCTTTCCATAACGTGTACATTATAGCAAATGTCCTATACGCCGTCAAGTAACCCATAAAACGGTCCTTCCACTACACCGTTTTACCGCAACATAAGAACGCTTATTTTCCTATATGCGAGTATCCCCTCCTGTTACTTCCTAAATATAAACAAATATTCATGTGCAATGAGCAAAAAATTATATTTCACACTATTGGTTTTCCAATACCCCGTTGCTTTACAGTTATGCTGCTCTTTGATTACCAGTTCCTTAAGCTTAAATCCGGCGCTCTGAAATAGTTTCATTACCTCAAAGGACATCGGTATCATATGCCCCTTTTGACGAGTGTCGCCCATAAGGACGGCACAAAACTTATCTTTTTTTAAAACGCGGTAACTTTCGGCAGCCACATCACGCATGGCGATAAGAAAATCTTTCACTTTTAAATGCGACAAATCCGTTTCAATATCTTCACTGTACTTAATAATATCGGCATAGGGAGGATGCGTACAAATAAGGTCGATACTGTTATCCTTAATAAAATCCAACGTACGGGCATCCCCCTTATAAAGATACACCTTGCCGTTCGCACCGCTATGGTCAAAATTTATTTTTTCTCGGCACCTTGCCAACGCCACCTCATTAACATCTACGCCGATTATATTTCTATTAAGCAGTTTGGCTTCTACAAGGGTAGTGCCGCCGCCGGCAAATTGATCCAATACCAAATCATTTTCCTTGGAATATCTCAGCAAAATATTACGAGGAATATACGGCGACCAATTTCCTCTCCATTTTGCATCGTGAGTAGCCCAATCGCCGCGTTTCGGAAAAGACCAGTGTGTCGTCATTTCCAATTCAAAATCTTCCGGCTCCCATTTTACTATTTTTTTTCCCATTATTTAAAAACCTCGTTCATTATACCGTCTTCCAAATCTTTAATATTATAAATGTGTTGCATTACATCAAAGGTTTCTTCAAGATTATGACGGGCACTTGTCCATCCCTTGCCGTCCGTAAACCAAACAAAAGTAAATCCCTTGATTCCTTCGGTTTCCCAAGCAAGTGTTTTATAGCTACGTGCCGTTTCATTTAATTTACTGCCACCGCTGCCATAAAAATTCGTTTCAATTCCATAAATCATATGCGGCGTTTTAACCACAAAATCAAAACGTTTTTCCATTTTTCCTTGATTAGAAATTGCCGATAAATCGATCTGCCACTTATCTGTAATTTGATGAATATAAATTTCTTTAAAATAATTTACCTCTTTTATAAAACCCGCTTTTTGAATAAACCTTTCCACGACATTTTCCATAAGATGTCCGCCGCGATTTTTGCGACCATTAGAATCAAGACCGGTTTCCACACCGGTAACATAATCCACAAGATTATTAATAATATGATTTTCCAGTAAATCAAACAATCCGGTATGCTCCATAAAATAAACATACTGTGCACAGCAAGTATCCCTATCGGTAGAATATTCCCGTATATCAAATTGATACAAATGACCACCATTTTCATCTTGACAATATATTTCCTTTGCTCTTACTGCTAAAAGCAACGGAATACACTGTAAAACTTCAGGATACTTCCTAATCAGCGTCTTAAAATCTTCTGCAATATTTTTTGAACCGATAAGTGAGTTGAGAATATTCAACGCAACCTTAATGCCCGTAACATTCCGATGTACTTTATTAAAATCAATATAATACCCATAATCAGCAATACTGTCACGAAAGCCTAATAACCATGTATTAAAATCCCTCTTTTTCATGTATTTTCTCCTCTGCATGAATTTTTCGGTCCTATTGCCTATATACAGTCATGCCCAACAAAACCGACATACATGCACTCCTTAAAAATTCGATATAAGGAGTTCTTTAATCTTCCCTCTGGATGTGCCCTTGCAATTAATCATTCTTGTTGCTTCCACTCTCTTAATATTATGTGCAGAGTAAATATCATCAAAAAAATTATCCTCTGCATCGAAATTCTTAGGATCTGAATTGCTGATGACCATCTTTGCTCCTCTTCCGTGCATTTCATCAACAAACCTTGCCAACTCTTTTTGACTGTCGTCATTAAACAAATTTTCCGTATAGGCCGTAAAACTTGCCGTATCGGTAAGAGGCCGATATGGCGGATCAAAATATACAAAAGTATGTTTATCAATAAAATCTCTTGACCGTCTGTAATCTCCGCAAACAATAGTAACCTTTTGTAATTTCCGTGCTAATGCACGAAGATTGCTTTCATCACAAATTAAAGGATTCTTATAGGCTCCCATAGGAACATTAAACTCGCCCTTTTTATTGACACGAAATAATCCGTTAAAACAAGTTTTATTAAGAAATATCATTAATGCCGCTTTTTCAACACTATCCGTCCCACAGTCACTAATTTTTAATGCATTAAACCTCGCTCTCTTTGCCGAATAATAGACTTTACGTTTATCCGGTGCCAACGGTATAAATGCCTCCTGTATCGTATACAGCATCCTAACCAACTCGTCAACAGTATCTTTAATCTGGGAATACGCATTAATAAGTTCGGCATTAATATCACTGATATAAACTTCTTCCAACTCATATTTACTCAATATATCAAAAAGAACGGCCCCGCCGCCGACAAACGGTTCCGCATATTTTTTAATACCGTCCTTTTCAAAAGGATAATACGTTGCTATCTCCCGAAGAAGTTGTCCTTTTCCGCCGGCCCATTTTAAAAACGGTTTAATAATTTTTCCCGTTTTTTTGTCGTTCTGTATACATCCTGCTTCTATCGGTTTTTCAGCAGTAACCGGAATAATCCACGTATTACCTACCATGGTTGCCTGATGAATTTTATGCTCGGCACAAAGAGCATTAACTCGTTTTTGTGAAATTTCCCATTTATCCGCAGCTTCTTTGGCGGATATATACTCCATAACAAAGACTCCTTTTTAATTGTATTATTATATTCCGCTTTCAAAATAATAACCACGTTATTGTATTCGGATGTTCCAAATGCGTTTTCCATTTTCCCTATCGTATGCCGTTTCCTAACTGTAAGGTAATAGTGTCATATATCCCCCACCATGACAGCATATTTATGCTATAAATTATATCATAAACGAAATATAAATCCCAACCGTCATATTGTACCTCATTTTATTTGACAATACATTAACTATATGTAAGTTCCCGCACTTCAATCGTCCGCATATTTATATGCTCATTAGCAACTACACTTGCTATCCATAATGTAACGCTGCTTACATAACCTTTCCCCTTTCAAAACTACTTAAAAAAACGGTTTCTTACTTTACTCTTACTCCCACTTAGCTTAAAAACGTTCTTTCTACGGTCTTTCCATTCATGATAAGATAATATCACCCGTGTTTCCTGCAAAGTCACCGCTCCCTTTAGACAATAACAAGCCGCCAATCGGCCGATAAAAATAAACGCCTCAGCTGCCATACGGAAAGCAAAAAAAAGCTATCAAAATTGATAGCTTTTTCCTTATATCTAACTGTAAATCAACCTGAAACGATATCGTACAACTGCGAACATCGCCCGCCTAATGGAATGTATTTTTTTGCCCTATTGCATTTTTTAATAGGGCAACCATACGAACTTATATGCGTTTATATGACAATAACCATTCTTCAACTATACAGTGATAGTCTTAAACGAACTCATGTGAATTTATTTTTTAAACGCTAAAGGAATATGGCGGAAAGGGTGGGATTCGAACCCACGGTGCGTTGCCGCATCACTAGTTTTCAAGACTAGCTCCTTAAACCACTCGGACACCTTTCCATAGCTAATTTAGTATATCAAAGTGATGTATACTCGTCAAGCATTACGCAACGTGTCTTTTAACCCCCCATTGCTCCACTTTTTTGTTTATAATACGTTTGATATCAGGATATCTTCTTTATTTTTTATAATGTCAATGCTACAATAAAAAAAGGAGGATATATATATGAATCAAGAAATGAAGTTAGCCGTAGTCATCGATGCGGAGAATATTTCCAGTAAATACATTGACCTTATTTTATCAGAAGCCAATAATTTAGGTGATGTCATTTACAAACGTATTTACGGAAATTGGACAACTCCTCAGATGGCCTCTTGGCGCAATACAATTTTAGATAATGCCATTCAACCTGTACAACAATACAGTAATACTATTCGTAAAAACTCATCTGATTCGGCCTTAATTATCGATACGATGGATTTATTATATAAAAATAATTTAGATGGATTTTGCATCGTATCATCAGATAGTGATTTTACACGTTTAGCTTCTCGTCTACGCGAATCACAAAAATATGTCTTAGGTATGGGCGAAAGTAAAACGCCTCGTTCGTTTATTTCTGCATGTAATAAATTCTTATACCTTGATGTACTATTAGAAGAAGCGGGAGATGACCCGGAATGTACCGGCCATGAAACACTGCCTGATACGGAAGAACTATTTCATAAGGCACAACACCACACCGCATCGCCAGATAAAACTCCCGGCAAAGATTGCTCGACTATTAAACAAGCCTTAATTAAATTAACAGAAGAAAATTCCGATGACACCGGTTGGATTTTTTCAGGAACATTAGGCAATTTATTAAACAAACAATTTTCCGATTTCGATGTTCGTAATTTTGGTTTTAAAAAATTTGTTCCCTTTATTGAATCACTTGGATTATTTGAAGTAAATACGATTACGGATGATAAAAACAAGACCGTAAAACACAATTATTTTAAACTAAAAAGTCATATTGTCCCCCACTCAAAGGGGCGCACTCCATTCATACACACGCGCGATAAATAAAAAGTGCTCCCACGGGAGTACTTTTTTTATGTAGAAAGGAAATTACTCATGAAGCTGTTTTCGGTTCCCCCGACTCCCCCATCAAACGGGCTACTCGCACTCCATGTAAGGTGTGATGAGACCAAACCAATAGCGATATCCCAACTTGCCTTCGTCACTTGTGAAAAGAAAGAAACACTCGCACCTATAACCTCCTATCCGGTACTCACCTTCCATCCCCAAACAGATCCCCCTACCCATTTTGCGGATATTTGGGATGAAAAAATAGCCCCTCTGCTTCAACAGAGCTGGCTCATCATATACGACATACACTATTACTATCCCCTATTAAAAATCAATTATGAATTCAGTGGGCGTTCCTTTATTTTTCCATCCTATTGTTGCGATATAAAACACTTGGCCATGGCATATCTAAGTACACCCGGAAATTATTCTTTTGCCACTATCGCACATACCTTACAACTATCCGTTGATTTAGATCACCCTGCTAGTTGTGCCATCGTCTGTCTAAAAAGTTTGTATTGGTTTACCCGCCACTATCCTGTAACCATAAAAAATCTCCCTCGTCATTTTCCAACGACACCGCGACCAATCACTGCAAAAGAAACCTCCGCCACAACAAAACCGGCCTACACGGGAATGATCTATTTTTGTACCTTTCTATTGATTGTTTCCTACTACATCTATCGCCATATTCAAGAGCGTCCCATTGATTGGCAGGCCTATTCTTTATCGCGTACCATTGGCACCCCACCAGGGTCTTTTCAAAAAGATGTCATTTATACGATTACCCCCGGTACATATATTATCCCCAACGAAAAAGACATCGAGCCTTTTTTAACCGCGGCAAAAGAAAACAATACCGAAAAAATACGTGCTATGGCACAACATAAGCAAATTTTAATTTTTGCTTTTACAGCACACGCTTATATCTTAGGTGATATCACCCATATACACTTTATTCCTGTTCGTATCCTCGATGGGGATTACAAAAACAAAGTAGGCTTTATCCCTTATACACAATTAGATGCACCACCACCATAACTTAAAATGCATCCCATTCAGCAAAGCGTTCATTCATACGTTTTTTCTTTACTTGTCCTTTGGTTGCCCCCTTGCTGGCATCAAAGGGCATTTTTCCTGCATAAATAGTGCGTTTATAAAATAGCTCTATCGCCTCTTCCTCACTCAAACCAAGACGATTAAAAATAGCAATCGCCTCTTTTCTTATCGTTTCATCCATCTTCATAACGCCTCCTTTGCTGATGTATCTTCCGTGCTTCTTGATTAAGCGTTTCCATGCTCCCCATATGAAAAACGGTATATAAAACCGTACGCAACAAAATAACAGCTAAGATAGCACCCGTTCCTTCACCTAAAGCTAATTCTCCTTGTAAAGGTGCCTCATATATATCCATTCCACTATACCGTAACGCCGCCGACATACCCGGTTCTCGCGAAATATGCGATAGTAAAGCAACATCGCGTACAGACGCATTAATTGAAACTGCACAAGCTAACGCCACCGCTGTAATAAAGCCATCAATAAAAAAAGGAATGCCTGCAGTCGCACAAGCTAACATAGCTCCCGTCAATGCGGCTATATCAAATCCACCTACACAGCGTAATATATCCTCTATTCCATGCATTTCCGACTGATATCGTTGCAACGCTTGGACAATAATCTTTTTCTTTTTAAGCACTAATCCATAATTTCCCTGCGACGCCCCATACCCTACAATCGTATCTATTTCTTGCGGTACCAATGCACCTAGTACGGCTGCTGAAGTCGTGGTATTACCTATACCCATTTCCCCAAAAGAAAGCAAATTATATCCTTCTTGCTGTGCTACTCGTACCCGCTCCGCTCCCACATGCAATGCCCGTTCCACCTCGCCTTTACTCATTGCCGGTTGTAACGAAAAATCGTGCGTTCCTTGAGCAATCTTACGACCAACACCCACTTCCTGCGGATGAGCAATGCCTACATCCACCACTTCATACGAAATATTATTACACCGACAAAAGCAAGCAACCGCTGCCGTACCGGCTAACATATGTCGACTTTGTACATATGTAACTTCCGCTAACTGGGAAACCACGCCAGCATGAACAACCCCATTATCGGCAGCAAAGATAATGTGCTTAGGCGATAATTCGTGCGATTTATCTCGCCACACTAATAACACTTTTTCAACTTGTCTTTCCCAAATTCCCAAACTGCCTCTTGGCTTAGCTAAACTATCCAGCCATGCTCGGATCCGTCTTTCTTCCGCTTTCATTCCATCCCTCCTTTACATAATTGTATCATATCTCACCTATAATACATCAATCTATACATACCAATCATAAATAATTGAAAATCCTTGATTTTTATGTCAAAATATAAATGTACAAGGAGGTTTTCATGTCTACAATAAAAGATATCGCCCGTGAAGCAGGCGTTTCTATTGCCACTGTATCCATCGTCTTGAATGGAAAGGGCGAAGAACGTAAAATTTCATGCCCTACACAAAAAAAGATTTTAGCCATTGCCGAACAACTTCATTATGTTCCCAATCAATCGGCAAAAAAATTACGAGCCGCTAGCACCGGTCATTATGCCATTGCCTTTTATTGGGCAACAGACTTTCGTATTCATTATCTTGCCCGCATTACCTTAGGTATTCAGCAAGAAATTTTAAAACAACATAAAGTAGTTCATTTAACAGTCGTTCCATATGCGGTTGATCATTTACACGAACAATTATCGACCTTGCAAAATGAATTTTTCAACAGCATTATCATTGCCAACACATCAGATAAAGACATGCAATATTTGGATCGATGTAAACTTCAATACCCAGTCGTACTCTTCAATCGGGAATCGCCTTATTATAGTAGTGTAACCATGGATAATTACGGTTTAGGCTGTAAAGTAGCACATCACTTTCTCCAAAAAGGACTCTATCATGCTGCTATTGTAACACATAATGCGAATCTTCCCATTATGAAGCATTGGACACGTGGCTTTCTCCAAACTTTTCGACAGGCTGGTCATCCCCTTGCACCCACACAAATTCTACGCTGTGATACGCACGCACGTAGTGCGATTCATCTGATACAACGATTATACGAAACCAACGCCTTACCCCGTGCTATTTTCTGCGAATCCGATGTACTCGCACATGGTGTACTCTATGCCTGCCATGAATTAGGCATTGCCATACCTCAAGAACTGGAAGTATTTACCATGGGAATTAATACGCCTGCCGTAAATGATTATGCCATTCCTTCCCTATCACGTATTGAAATTCCCATGGACGAAATAGGGGCTACTTGCTTACGCCTGGCGGTAGAATTAATCGAAAAGAAACAACCAAATCCTACCGTTTATTATATAGAAGGGAAAAAAATACTGCGAAATTCTTCGCCATAAAAAAAACGATACTACTACTACTACTAGTAGTT